>CAVBFV010000229.1:0-5272 GCA_963594575.1 Lachnospiraceae bacterium
AATCTTCAAATTTTAATTCTTAGATGTTGATCCACTTGTTGCAGATAACCTGCATGCGGGTGAAGAGCTTGTAGGATGCCCAATAGTTGAAGGCAGCCAAAGCCAGGAAAACAAAGAATGCTGTAATTGTTATACAAAAGTCAGCTGTGGAACCATTGCTGAAGTTAATATGACTGAAGAAATCAAAAACTCCAGCTTCTCCTAATTTGTTGATTATGTATCCCAAAATCAAACTAAGAAGAATGCCCGTGCAAGCTGTTAGCAATACTGGCAACTTGCGATAGAATGTTCCGCCAAGTGTTGCGAAAGAATGGGAAAATAGTATGAATGAATAGAGGGTAATCCATTTCAGCCAGTCGTTATCGAAAGGGTGAATTGTGGGAATAATATGGCTGAGCACAGCCCAGGTGATGCTGATATGAAAATTTGGAGTGATGATGAAACTAAAGATGAACTGTATAACATCGGCCAAGATTACTGCTGTAAAAAGTTGAACCAAAACACCGATACTCATCATGAGTAATCGGGCCACAAACTTCTCTAGATTACAAGCAGGAAGCATCAGGAAACTCTCTCTTTGCAATTTAGTCTTCATGTTATTGAATATACAACTTGCCAAGACGTAGAACGCGATGAATGCTATTACAGAAAAGAACATGCAAACACTTACCTGGTATTGATGACCAGCCAGCTCTACATCGGTTGAGTTAAGCCAATATCTCATGCTAAAAAGTCGCAATACACAATAGATGGAAATGCAGATGGCGAGACCTGCTGTAGCTCCAAGATGACGCTGCCAGTTGGTGAGAATATCCCAACGAAGTACCATGCTTAATCTATGTAAATCGAAATTCTTTTTCATAATCGTCTAATTTTTAATCGTTTAATTTTCCATTAATTACTGCATTGAACAGCAACTCCAGGTTCATCTGTGTTTCCTGTTCACCCTCCTGTCGCTTGCAGATGGCGGCATTGCCCTGCAGGGTTGGCTCGGCGTAGAGCACGGTGTCGTCCATTTCCTGTGGGTTGCGATATTCGAAGGTGTATTTCTCGCAGATGTTTGAAATAGATGCGTCGAGCAGCAGTTGGCTCTGGTTCATGATGATGATGTGGTCGAGTAACGACTCTACATCGTGCACCTGATGGGTAGAGATGATGAGGGTGCGGTCTTCCGTCATGTTATTGGCGATGACCTTACGGAACTGGCTCTTCGATGGGATGTCGAGACCATTGGTTGGCTCGTCCATCAGAAGAAAGCGGGTACCTGTGGCGAGTGCGAAACTCATGAATACCTTCTTCTTCTGTCCCATCGAGAGTTCGTTCAACTTGAGAGAGAGTGGTAAATCAAAATCCTTGAGGCAACGGTCCAGCACTTCCTGCGAGAAGTTAGGATAGAACCCCTGGTTCATCTTCACGTAGGTGGCGAGGGAAACGTTGGGCAGTTCAAACTCTTCGGGCACCATGAAGATGTCCTTCAGCATCTCTGCTCTGCGATCTTGTGCCGAAATGCCATCCACGAGAACGGTACCTTGTTGCTGGCGGAGCAATCCGCTGATGAGGTAGAGCAGGGTGCTCTTGCCTGTACCGTTCTTACCAAGCAAGCCATAAATGTTGTTCTCCTTGAGTTCCAAAGAGAAATCTCTAAATACAAGGTGCTTGCTACCTGGGTATCTGAAATCAATGTCTTTAATCTGTATCATAATCTTTAATGTTTTAGTGTACTACTTCAATAGAACACTGCAAAGGTATGCTTTTCTGCGATAAGTTCCAAACTTTTGGGCAATTATTTTCATACTTTAACGTATTGTTAACAATCCCACCTTATTATATTAGAAGAAGAGTATGATATGGAAGAATGTCTTGTAATATAGAGCATTATAAAAAAACAAAGGCATCGGAAAGCAAAAACTTCCCGATGCCTTGATGCTTTTTATTAAGTCGTTTAGATATATTTCATGAGAATATCCCAAACTGCAATGATGTGGCAGATACTACCAGCTAAAACGAAGAAATGGAACACGGAATGCATGTATTTCTTCTTGTTGATACTGTAGAATACGGCGCCCGTAATGTAGCAGACTCCTTCGGCGATAATCCACCAGACTGTGGCGGTGGATACGGAGTCTATCAAAGGTTTAAAGGCAACCAGTACCGACAATCCCATACCTACAAAGCAGATGGTTTCCAGGTTGCTGTGATCCTTGAGTCTGGCAAAACTCATGATGGTTCCGGCAATGGCGCAAGCCCAGATAAAGATAAAAAGACTCCATCCCCAATATCCCTGGTCTCGCATCGCAATGAGCGTGATTGGCGAGTAAGAACCGGCAATATGCCAGTAGATGGCGGCATGGTCCCATTTGCGCAGCCGCTCCTTCCATTTACTCCAGGCAGAAACGGCATGGTAAACCGTTGAGGCGATGTAAGACATCAGCATACCGAACAGATAGAGGATAACTCCCGCCGTAGCCCATCCGTTATGCATCGTAAAACACCAATATAAGAAGATGGCTCCCACGACAATGCCCATCAGGATACCTCCTGCATGTGACCATGAGTTCCAAAGTTCTTCTTTATGACTGAAATGTATCTTTAGTTTCATATCTCTATATATATCTTTTAATTGCACATTCTGCTGATTTTGAGAAATAGGGCATTCAAGCCACTATACCTAAATCGTTATCAGCTATAACATTGCAAAGATACTAAGAATTTCTTAAAGTGGACTATCTTTTAGGAATTCTTTCGATTTCGGGAGTGTTTCCTTTGCTTTATTTGCTGATTGTTTGTCCTTTTCTGCTTTCTTCGAAAAATAAATCAAAAAAGTATTGGAGTGTATTGAATTTTTTTATAATTTTGCGATGTGAAAATGAGAAATCATCTCTCACAAAATAGAAACTATAAACGCAACTAATAACTTAGAAAGGTAATATGAAGTTAAAATCAATTGCACTTATATTGATGACTGTCGCACTTCCGGCGATGGCAGAAAAAGTATCTGTAAATACAAAGGGTATGTCGCTCATTCTCGATGTTGAGAATGGAAAGCCTGCCCAGTATCTCTATTTCGGTACTAAGTTGAATCCTAACGATTTGCAGAATCTGAAGGTCGCTACTGATGGGCGTATGGATGCTTATCCGGCTTACGGACTGAATACTCCAGCTGAAGCGGCGCTTGCCATGCGTCATAGTGATGGCAATCTTTCAACTGCACTCGTGGTTACGGGCTGTGATGTGAAGAACGAAGGAAATGCTTCTGTTACGACCGTTCATCTGAAAGATCCTGTATATAATATAAAGGTAGATTTGAAGTATCGTGCATACAATGATGTTGATATGATTGAGGCATGGACCGAGATTCTGAATGGTGAAAAGGGTACTGTTACCCTGACTACCTTTGCATCGGCTATGCTTCCTATCCGTCGTGGAGATGTCTGGATGAGTCATCTTTCCGGTACTTGGGCTGCTGAGGGACAGTTGAGTCATGAAAAACTGCAGCCAGGAGAATTTGTAATCCGAAACAATGATGGTACCCGCAATTCGCATACCGATCATGCTGAAGTCATGTTCTCGCTCGATGGTAAAGGACAGGAAAATGCGGGTAATGTTATTGGTGCAGCCTTGGTTTATAGCGGAAACTATAAGCTGAAGACGGTTACCGATGATACCGAATATCATTATTTCTTTGCCGGTATTAATGAACAGAACTCTGAATATCATCTTAAGAAAGGTGAGACTTTCAAAACTCCTGCACTCGCTTTGACCTATTCAACACAGGGCTTGAGCGGTGCAAGTAGAAACTTCCATAAATGGGGACGCAAATATATCCTGGCACATGGAGATAAGGAGCGTGATATCTTGCTCAATTCTTGGGAAGGTGTTTATTTCGACATCAACCAGAAGGGAATGGACCAGATGATGGCTGATATCCATAGTATGGGTGGTGAACTCTTCGTGATGGATGATGGATGGTTCGGAACCAAATATCCTCGTGTTACTGATAACTGTGCACTCGGCGACTGGGTGGTTGATACCAAGAAACTTCCTAATGGCATTGAAGGCTTGCTGAACGATGCCAGGAAAAACCAGGTAAAGTTTGGTATCTGGATCGAACCGGAAATGACCAATACTACCAGTATGCTCTATGAGAAGCATCCTGATTGGGTTATCAAGGCTCCTAAGCGAGATGCTGTTCTGGGCCGTGGCGGTACCCAGCTGGTGCTCGATCTCTCAAATCCAAAAGTACAAGACTTTGTTTTCGGTGTAGTAGACAATTTACTTACTAAATATCCAGATATAGCCTACATCAAGTGGGACGCCAATATGGCTATTATGAATCATGGCAGCCAATACTTGTCTGCAGCTGATCAGAGTCATCTCTACATTGCTTATCATCAGGGATTTGCGAAGGTTATTGACCGTATTCGTGCTAAGTATAAGGATGTGGTGATTCAATGTTGCGCAAGTGGCGGTGGCCGTGCCAATTGGGGCATGCTCCGTGGTTTTGATGAGTTTTGGGTAAGTGATAATACGGATGCCATGCAGCGTATTTATATGCAGTATGGAACCAGCTATTTCTTCCCAGCCATCGCCATGGCAAGTCATATCTCTGCTGTGCCAAACCATACCGTATTCCGCACTACTTCTTTGAAGTATCGTATTGATGTGGCTATGAGCGGACGACTTGGAATGGAAATCCAGCCAAAGAATATGACGGATGAGGAGAAGGCTCTCTGCCGAAAGGCTATCTCTGAATACAAAGAGATCCGTCCTGTTGTTCAGCTTGGCGACCTTTATCGTTTGGTTTCTCCGTACGATAATCAGGGCTTGTCTTCTATTATGTATGTTAGTGAAGCAAAAGACAAGGCTGTCTTCTATTGGTGGAAATTGGCAAACTTCTATAATGTTCATTTGCCAAGAGTTAAGATGGCTGGTCTGGATGAGAATAAGATGTATAAGGTAAAAGAACTTGATGTAATTGATAACAAGCCTCTTGATTGTGAGGGAAAATCTTACTCTGGTAAGTATCTTATGGAACATGGCTTGGAAATGCCGTATGTTCATGAGGTAGACTGGGGTAAGAAGAACGACTGGTCGTCTCGTGTTCTCTATTTGGAGGCAGAATAGTTTTCTGGTACCATTTATATATATGCGCATGCTTGTGTGCCCACACGCAGATATGAGCGCGTGTATGTATATAATAAAGTGTTTGGTATCAAAATAAGTGCAAAATAAGACGAAAGTGTTAAAATACTGTTAATTTCTAAACTTTTTC
>CAVBFV010000230.1:0-5261 GCA_963594575.1 Lachnospiraceae bacterium
TTTTAAACAGCCTACGTCCTCATCGACTCAATCATTAAAGAGTTTGTAATGATGAAGAAAATAAGCAAAATCAAGTTTATGCTTTATTAACGAGAAGTTTTCTATGGGGGTGCTGAGTAGTTACCCCCGCTTTATAGGATTTTATACTATAGTTTTTACTGTTGCTGCAGGAATCTGTCGGCCTCGATGGCAGCCTTGGCTCCCGAGCCTGCGGCAACAACACCCTGGCGGTAGATAGGGTCGGCCACATCGCCTGCTGCGAAAACACCCGGAATGTTGGTAGTGGCAGTACCTGGCACAACCTTGATAAATCCCTGCTCGTCGAGATCTATCTGCCCCTTGAAGAGGTCGGTGTTAGGCTTATGTCCGATAGCCAGGAAGAATCCGTCTATGCTGATGTCAAACTTCTCTTCGTTGGCTTCACCCTTGTGGCGCACGAGATGAGCACCTTCTACACCGTTCTCGCCGAAGAGCCCCAGCGTATTGGTTTCGAACAGAATCTCGATGTTCTCCTTGTTCTTTACACGCTGCTGCATGATTTCTGAAGCACGGAGATAAGGCTTGCGCACAATCATGTAAACCTTCTTGGCAAGTCCGGATAGATACATAGCCTCTTCGCAGGCAGTATCGCCACCGCCCACTACGGCTACGGTGCGCTTGCGGTAGAAGAATCCGTCACAGGTAGCGCAGGCTGAAACGCCCTGTCCGCGATATTTCTCTTCATCGGCAAGACCCAGATATTTGGCAGATGCACCTGTAGCGATGATTACGGTCTCTGCCTCAATCTCGTTGTCGCGCTCATCTGTAAGATGAAATGGGCGTGAACTGAAATCTGCCTTCACGATGCTTCCGTCTCTCATTTCTGCTCCGAATCGGGCTGCCTGTTCCTTCATGTCCATCATCATCTGTGTTCCGTCTACGCCGTTAGGATAGCCCGGAAAGTTTTCTACCTCTGTGGTGATGGTGAGCTGTCCGCCTGGCTGCATACCTGAATAGAGTACTGGCTGCAGGTTGGCTCTGCCGGCATAAATGGCAGCAGTATATCCTGCAGGACCGCTACCTATAATTAATGTCTTTATCTTTTCCATTTTTTATCTTATAGTTATATTTTTGTTTCCGATGGCTCGAAATGAGCCATTTTCTTTGCAAAGGTACATCAAAACAATGAGAAATCAAAATAAAAATACAATATTTTTCTTTTCTTGCATAAATTATTGCTTTCGTTTGAAGAATTATTGTTATCTTTGCACCCGAAAATAAGATGCTCCGGAAAGAACATCAATTAGAAGAAACGAAAAATATTTACTTGATATATGAATCAGATTAAGAAGATTGTACTGACGGGTGGACCTTGTGCGGGCAAGACTACCGCTATGGTTAAGGTGATAGAACATTTCTCCAGTCTCGGCTATAAGGTCTTTACCATTCCCGAGGTTCCAACCATGTTCACCCAGGCGGGCATGAATTATCTCACCTCCAACAAGGATTTTTTCTTCGAGGGCGAGAAGGCTACTTTCCAGACTCAGATTAACCTGGAAGACAGTTTCCTGCGCATGGCTGAAACATTGCAGCAGCCGGTCATCATCGTCTGCGATCGTGGTACGATGGATATTTCTACCTATCTCACTCCCGATTTCTGGCACCGCATCATCTCTGAAGAGGGTTATACAGATGCCCAGCTTCGCGACCGCTATGATGCTGTGCTGCATCTGGTGAGTGCTGCTGATGGTGCCGAGCAGTTTTATACTACAGCCAACAATGCGCAGCGCCTGGAGAAGGCCGATGAAGAAGGACTGAAGATAGCGCGCGAGTTGGACAAGAAGATTGTTTCTGCATGGAAGGGTCATCCTCATCTCAGGGTAATCAATAACCACGAAGATTTCAACAACAAGCTGAACCGTGTGCTCAAGGAGATAAGCAATGTGCTTGCCATTCCGCAGCCGATAGAGGAGGAGCGGAAATATATCGTGAAGCTGACGGGCGAGGTTCCTAATGCGATAGACAGCGATATTGTTCAGACTTATCTTACGGGTGAGCCGGGCAGCGAGATTCGTCTTCGCCGTCGCGGTTTCGAGGGAGGCAAGTATGTGTATGTTCACACCACTAAGAAGCGTATTTCAGACAATGAGCAGATTGAGACAGAGCGACAGATTAATGCCAATCTTTACGAGAGTATGCTTCAGCAGGCTGACCCTTACCGCCAGCGCATTCATAAGCATCGCAAGAGCTTTATCTGGAAGGGCCAGTATTTCGAGCTCGACGAGTTTCTTGAGCCGGTTTCCGACCTGATGATTCTTGAAACCCGTGGCATTTCTGCCAACGAGAGTGTGAAGTTTCCTCCTTTCATCCAGGTGCTGGAGGATATTACGGGTAACAGCAAATATTATAATTATAACATAGCGCTGAAGCGGTAAAATCAGCCGAAAATGTAAAAAGTTACGGAGGTAATTCATATTCTCCGTAACTTTTTACATTTTGAGTCCAAAATTATTTCAACTCATAAAACTCCATAATATCCAGCATCTTGAACAATGTACCATCAATAGAAGAATGCCAGCTTTGATGAAAATGTCCGTAACACCAATGAGTGACATGCTGCTGATGTTCTTTCAGAGTTTCATACAGACTATTCATAACTTCACGTTCCTGCTGTATGTCTGATATCAGAGTTTTGTCGTTGCAAGTCCATTTGCTTATCCCTTCCTTGCTTAATAATTCGCAGAAGGATGGAGACGTATGTGTTATTACAATGTCAACCTTCTGCTCAGACAAAATAGACATTAGTGCTTCTTTATTATAAGTCGGTGATTCGCTCTGCCAATAGTATGATGGAGAAAAATCGTCAACGACTTCCGTGTTACCAAAACGTAGCCGCTTTTGTTGTTCCTTACTCCATGCTTCAAGCCTATACGTACGGTCAATTGATATGGCTCCTCCTACACAGAGAATCGAATGGTTGCAAGCGTTGATTACAGAATAGTCTGGAATGGCAATGAAACGTTTGTGCTTAAAGCTTTTCCCATCAAAATACGCCGGGTTATCATGATTGCCTCTAATGAATACAATCCAATTATTGGCAGCATTCATACGTTTGGCGTTTCTTTTCACCATATTATCATAATAGCCTCTCTTGTCAAAACCAAATCCACAATCGCCTGCTACAATAACTAACGTGTTTTGCATTTGATATTGCACACAAATTTTGTTCACGAGGAGATTAAAGTCGCCGTGAATATCTCCAGAAACAACTATGTCCTTACATTCTGGAAACTGATATATATTGTATTTTCTGCTATTCATCTTTCATGTTCTCCCAAAATGGAAGAAGTCTTTGCTGTAAGAACGCTATCACTTCAGTAAAAGGCAAGATGTCAGTGGACGTTATTTTACGTATGAAAGCAGTCCATCTGACCTGCATTTGCTGATTGCTGCCAAACTCTTTTCTGAAAAACATCGTGTTCTCATTATAAGGTGTGTGGCGATTTTCAAATGTATGTTTGATAGCTTCCTGTAATATTATAGGATTATACTTTTCATTCTGCAAGATTTTGTAGAGATCATAATAATCCTTCATTCGACTACTTTGGTCTGCAAGATCCACAATTGCGTGCATCTTTTCTGCAATAACTGTTTCAAGCGAGTAGGCCAGTATATTGGCACTCGGCAGATGTTCTAGCAATACTGGATAATCAAGATCTATTGGGGAAGGTGTTACCACGTCACCAAAACCAATATCCATTGTTAAAACCTGGGCAATAGTGTCCATCTTGACTGGAATACTGAGTCTAATCCCATGATAGTCTTTGAACTCTGTTATATTTTGTGCAGTAATGTTCTCCGTGTCAAATATTACGCCATCTTCCTCGTAGGGCACAGAACATATTTCTCTGAACGCTGCAATTATAGAAGAGCCTTCGTTGCTGATATTATTGCCAAGGAAATCTATATCCAATGTCGGACGAGCCGCAAATTTTTCGTACGCATACATGAGTGCACCTCCCTTCAGATAAAAATTTCCTCTATAATGAGTCTGCGATATTCTGTAGAGAAGTCTCTCTTGAAAATACCGAGTTAGGATAGTCTGATTAAAGACGTTTTCCTTTCTTGCAACGTTCAGCAATTTTGTACGTATTGACTTCCCGTAGTTTTTATTTTGTTCTTTACTCATAGCTTCACTTGTAGATAATTTTCCAAGATGTTGCCAACACGCAATTGCCTGGCATAATCCATTAGTTTACTGATATTTCTTTCTGGTCTGGAAAGATAGTTATCGATGATTTCAGAACAGACATCAATGCCCACCTTGTTGCGGAACTTTACTGCATCGCATACGCATCGTTCTACATCATATACCTTTACCTTAAATCCATCTATTACTTTCTCCATCACGCCGATTTCAAGAATGTTGGAAGTATAGTGATGGAGCTCTATCTTTGGGAATGAAGGAACTTTTACTTTTCTATCCCTTTTGATGGCGACATGATAAGCCTGCGGCATGGATGTCGTAAGCTGATGGATATTCCAGGCAGACCAAAGGCAGAGAATACCATTTGGGACAATAGACTCAATATCAACCATACATGCTGACAATTGGTCTATGTTAGCATATACGCCACGGCAAACCTGAATCAGTTCTCCTTGGCGAACGGCTTCCAGCATCTTGTAGTAAGCTGTTCGTCCTTGTACTTTGACGCTTGCTGATGATATGAATGAATTCTTTGTTTCCATAATTGTTCTCCTAATTTTGGTACAAAAATACCACAAATATTTTTAATTGTGGTACTTTTGTACGGGAAACTTTTAAAATCCGCTCTTTTTTAATACATTCCAACAGTTTTATAACTATTTTAGTACAAAAGTACCACAAATATTGCTAAGTGTAGTAGTTTTGTACAGGATATTAAAAAGGCTATTTCTCCATTTCATGATTATTCGCCTTTTCTATATTTTTCCTTTATTTTATCTTCAATGTCCGCAGGTATTCCTTCTGTTCGGGCGTGATTCTGTAGCTCTCGATGGCCTTCTGATCCGTGTAGGAATAATATCTTCTTCATGCTCTAATCTTCAATGTCTTGTTTACTTTGTGTCTATTATCTTGTAGCAGAGTTATTTGGGGGTTCTAGCTTATCTTTCCACCCTTAAAATGCATCTCAAATGTGACCACGAAAGATTTTGCACACGCGTGTGCAAAATCTCCCAATCAGGAAAATATTGGTATAATTGCTTGAAATAGGCAAGGTTACGAACACCATAGCCGGAGC
>CAVBFV010000231.1:0-5188 GCA_963594575.1 Lachnospiraceae bacterium
TCTTGAGAGCTCTCTCGATGTTCTCACCGTCTTTAACTGGTACAATAATCATTTTTTTGCTTTTAATTTATTATGTTAAACTTATGTTATTCTATGCGAAATATGGCAATGCCACAATTTGCGGGTGCAAAATTACATCTATTTTATCAAACTACCAAGTTTTTCTTCAACTTTTTGCTCTAAAATGTTCATTTTATGGGTTTTGTAGCATTTTTAAGCCATATTTTCTCCTCTTCATCAAGGAAAGGAGACAATTTTTCATAAACTGAATGATGATAAGCATTGAGCCACTCAATCTCTTCAGGCAACAACATATCAACATCTATTGGAGTGGTATCTATAGGACAAAGAGTAAGAGGTTCTATCTGCAGGAATTTACCGAACTCAGTAGACATGTAGTCTGAAATCAGCACCGTATTTTCTATTCTCACGCCGAACTTACCTGCCAGATACAAACCAGGCTCATCAGTCAAGGTCATTCCTGCTCTCAAAGGTGTAGGCATCCATTCCATTCTAATCTGATGAGGGCCTTCATGCACACAGAGATACGAACCTACTCCATGTCCTGTACCATGCAGGAAATTATATCCTTCACGCCACATACACTCTCTTCCAACAGCATCCAGCTGTGTTCCAGATGCGCCGTCGGGGAATTTAACCAATTCCAACTGTATATGCGCTTTCAGAACCAAGGTATAAATATGTTTCATCTCTTCAGATACAGGTCCCAAGGCTATGGTACGGGTAATATCCGTAGTACCATCCTGGTATTGGGCTCCAGAATCTATCAAGATCAAGCCTTCCGGTTTCAGAACGACATCAGTTTCGGGTGTTGCCTCATAATGTACAATTGCTCCATGCTGCGCATATCCGGCAATCGTATCAAAAGAAATATCTCTGAACAGTTTCTGTTCTGCACGCAGAGAAGTTAATTTCTTATCTATGGATATTTCTGTTTGTCCACCAGCCTCAACTGCAGGTTTCAACCACTTCAAAAACTTAACCATAGCTACACAATCTTTAAGCATCGCACTACGGTAGCCCTCTATTTCAGCTTTATTTTTCACAGCCTTCATAGCCGGGATAGGTGAACCTGCAGCTACGATCTCCTGACATTTAACAGCTTTCCACAGATAATAGCTCGTTTCATCTCCATCCAGCAAGATATTATATTCCGAATAAGATTCAAGGCATTTTTCCACCTTATTATAATTATAGAGAGAAACCTGATTGTCTTGAAGATACTGTTTTACTTCAGAAGACAGTTTGTTATCATCCACAAAGAGAGAAACTTTATCACTCTCAATCAACAAATAACTTACAAATACAGGATTGCAATGAACATCTGTGCCACGAAGATTCAAAGTCCAAGCAATATCATCCAAAGCAGATACGAGCATGCCATCAGCATGAAGTTCTCTCAAAGACTTACGGATACGGGACACCTTAGAAGCCAGCGTTTCTCCTGCATATTCCAATGGCTGGATTTCTACCGGATTTGCAGGAAGCGAAGGGCGATTCTCCCAGATTTGTGCCAAAGGATCCAAATTAGTTCTAAGCGTAATTCCACCGAGTTTACGGAGAGAATAGCTTAAATCCTTAACATAATTGTAAGAGTTGACCATACCGTCAAGTCCAACCTCAGGAGATTGAACCTCCTGCAATTCTTTACCCAACCATTCAGCAATAGTAGGCGTACCTTCTATTTTCAGCTTCATCAACTGATATTCAGTACCTTCCAACTGTTCTTCCGCAGCCAGAAAGTAGCGGGAATCAGTCCATAAAGCAGCCGAAGTCATCGTAACAACAGCAGTACCAGCCGATCCGTTAAAACCAGAAATCCACTCTCTTCCCCGCCAATGGTCGGCAACATACTCGCTCTGGTGAGCATCAGTACTAGGGAAGATGAAAGCAGAAAGATGCTCACGCTTCATCAACTCCCTCAAGCTAGCTAAACGTAATTCGATTTCATTCATATTTTTATGCAATTTAATGTTTAACTTATCTCCAAATAATGCATTTTGCTAATTAGAGATTACAAAGATAACATTTTTAAGAATTAACAACAAATTTAAGCGCAAAAATATGCACGATTTACATTACTTTTTATTAATTTTGCGGTCGGAAAGTAAAAAGAAGGAGTTTTACAAACTTTATTCCGGATACATTCCGCTATTTTTCAGGAGAAAAAGATTATAAACATTTAAATAAGAATTGTAGTTATGAATTTTTTAACAAATGACAAACTCGTTATCGTCGGTGCAGGCGGTATGATCGGTTCTAACATGGTACAGAGCGCTTTGATGCTCGGTCTTACTCCAAACATCTGTCTTTATGATATCTTCGAGCCAGGTGTACATGGTGTATTCGATGAGATTCAGCAGTGCGCATTCCCAGGTGTTAACGTAACTTATACTGTTAACCCAGAGGAGGCTTTCACTGGTGCTAAATATATTATTTCTTCAGGTGGTGCTCCTCGTAAGGAGGGTATGACTCGTGAGGACCTTCTCAAGGGTAACTGCAAGATCGCTGCTGAGTTCGGTGACAATATCAAGAAGTACTGCCCAGAGGTTGAGCACGTAGTTGTTATCTTCAACCCAGCTGACGTTACTGCTCTTACAGCTCTTATCCACTCTGGTTTGAAGCCAAACCAGTTGACATCACTCGCAGCTCTCGACTCAACTCGTTTGCAGCAGGCTTTGGCCCTCGAGTTCGGTGTACAGCAGGATAAGGTTACTGGCGCTCACACTTACGGTGGTCACGGCGAGCAGATGGCTGTATTTGCTTCTCAGGTTAAGGTTGACGGCAAGCCATTGGCAGAGATGGGTCTTTCTGACGAGCGTTGGGAAGAGATCAAGCACCACACAGTACAGGGTGGTTCTAACATCATCAAGCTCCGTGGCCGTTCTTCATTCCAGAGCCCAGCTTACAACGCTGTTAAGATGATCGAGGCTGCTATGGGTGGCGAGAAGTTCACATTGCCAGCAGGTTGCTACGTTAAGTGCGACAAGTGCGGCTTCAAGAACGTAATGATGGCTATGCCTACTACTATCGACAAGACTGGTGTTCACTTCACAGAGCCTACAGGTACTGAGGAAGAGCTCGCTAGCCTCCAGAAGTCTTACGAGCACCTTTGCAAGATGCGCGATGAGATCGTAGAGCTTGGCATCGTTCCTCCAGTAGCTGAGTGGAAAGAGATGAACCCTAACTTGTAATTCTCCACTTCGGATTTTTAGAAGTTAACTCGATAAGGGCTGAATCGTGAAAATGCTTCATGATTCAGCCTTTTTTCATTTACTTTTTCCTTAACAGCGACCATTTATCCGCAAATACGCCATATCGTTACATTTTTCAGTAAATCAGGTTATACGAGTTTGGCATTATTTTTGTAATTTTGCACACAGAAATAACAAATAATAAAGGATAATAGAAAATATGGAACTGATAAAGAACAAATCATTCGGAGGCGAGCGCCCTCTCTTCGGTGCTCACGATGTGCGTTTAGAAGATATTACGATTACAGACGGCGAGTCGGGCATCAAGTGCTGCAAGAACATAGAATGCCATAACTCCAAGTTTTATGGCAAATACCCTTGGTGGCATGTTGACGGTTCTGTCATCACCGACTGCTACTTTGCCCCAGAGAGCCGCTCTGCCATCTGGTATAGCGACAATATGGTAATGAAAGACTGCACCATCGATGGTCCTAAATTCTTCCGTGAAATGAAGAATCTGGATTTGGAGAACGTAAACATCACAGATGCTGATGAGACTTTCTGGAAGGTAGATGGCTTGAAACTGAAGAACGTAAAACTCCACGACGGAACTTATCCATTCATGTTCTCCAAGAATATCTATGTAGATGGGCTGGAAAGTGACTCCAAGTATGTGTTCCAATACTGCAACAACGTGGAGATTCACAACGCAAAGATTACAACCAAGGACAGTTTCTGGGAATGCGAGAATGTGACCGTCTATGATTCGGAACTGAATGGTGAGTATCTTGCCTGGCACAGCAAGAACATCAAGTTCGTACGTTGCCACATCAGCGGCGAGCAGCCTCTCTGCTACATGGACCATGTTACTCTGGAAGATTGTACCTTTGATAAGGAATGCGACCGTGCCTTCGAGGATTGTACCAACATCGATGCACAGATCAAGGGAAGTATCACCAATATCAAAAACCCTATTTCCGGAAGAATCGAGGCAGACGAAGTGGGAAGCGTAACTTATACTGAGTTTGCCAAAGCGCCAAAGGGTGCATGTGAAATCACAGATAAATCGAAATAGTTTAAGAGGTAATGATAGAAATGGTAACAATTAAGTAAATAACTAATTGCTCCCATAACTAATTGTTCTTACATCTAAATGAAATCTCCGTTCATAGACATTGAACGGCCGTTCAAAAGCTTTGAATGTACGTTCAATGTCTTTGAACGGAGATTCAAAGTCTATGAACGAAGATTTCAATTAGGAGAAAAAGAGATTTATCCTATATAAATAAGGTATTCATCCTATATAAATAAGGTATTTATCTTATATAAATAAGGTATTCATCTTATATAAATAAGGTATTTATCCTATATAAATAGAAGAAACAATATAGATAGAAAACAAATATGAAATACAATTTTGATGAAATCATCGAACGTCGTGGAACCAACTCATACAAATGGGATTTGGTAAAGGAAGACGGCGTTATTCCGATGTGGGTAGCAGATATGGATTTCCAGACTGCTCCCTGCATCATCGAAGCTCTGCAGAAGCGCGTAGCTCATGGCATCTTCGGCTATACCCTCGTACCTGATTCTTATTACGAGGCTATCATCAGCTGGTTCTCCCGCCGCCACCAGTGGAAGATAGAGAAAGACTGGATTCTCTATACTTCAGGCGTTGTACCAGCCATTTCCTGCTGTCTGAAGGCTATCTGCATGCCTGGCGAGAAGGTATTGGTACAGACACCTGTCTACAACTGCTTCTTCTCCTGCATTACAAACAGCGGCTGCGAAGTAGTAGAAAACGAACTGAAACGTGTGGGCAACTGCACTTATGAGATAGATTTCGAAGACTTCGAGCGCAAATGTGCCGATGAGAAGACTACCGCCTTCATCCTCTGCAATCCTCACAATCCAGCCGGAAGAGTATGGAAGAAAGAGGAACTGGAGCGAATGAACGACATCTGTCTCAA
>CAVBFV010000232.1:0-5183 GCA_963594575.1 Lachnospiraceae bacterium
TTATGGAAATTAATAGATAGAAAAAGGGTGCGTCATGGACTTATGACACACCCTCAATCAGATTTTATCTCATCAAGTCCGGTGAATGAAGAAGACTGTTTTGCCGACCTTCAGGGCAAGGGTGGCATCCTGGTTCTCTCTGAACTTGGCGACCTGGCTATCACCATTAATAATGTAAAGGCCCCACAGATTACCCCAAAAGGTAAAAGAAAAGATGGACTTTACGTCTATGAAATCGTGATTGACCTGAAAGATAACAAAACTCCGAAGGTAGAAGTGAACCGCCGCGGTGAAATCTACAAGACTGACTTTGTTGTATCGCTCAAGGCAGATCTGATGCGTGCTTACAAGATTGAGTATGTAAAGATGCCTATCCGCATGGAAGACCAGACCAAGAGCAACAATGCCATTCTGGATGAGAAACTGGCTGAGGTGGAAATCTCTACTGCCATCAAGGATCTTCAAGTGGTAGTATCACCTAAACTCAATGCCAAGATTACAAAATCAGTGAAGAAGAATGACAATTCCATCAACATCACAACGATTGTCATCCCACTGGAAAACATCAATAAGGCAAAGCAAGAGGTTGAGAATCTTAAGGCTGAACACCAGAAGATTTTCGATTATATCGACAAGAACAGCAGTAAGGCTACACAGGCTGACTTTGATAAGGAGCAGATGTTGAGAAACCAGATTGATGAGGCTGAAAATGCACTCAATGCAATGATGCACATTGGTGTTTATGCCAACGGTACAAACCGCGAGCAGATTGATCTGGAGCCTATCGGTCCGAGAGTAAAACTCTGCTATGGTGTCTTGTTGCTTAAACAGATAGAAAAAGTATATGTTACTGAATGTAGCGCCATGATGACCGAAGGAGCACGTCTCTATGGTCTCAGACAGTATGATGGTGCCCGCCGTAACTTCGTAAAGGCTCTCAATGCAAAGGATACTCCTGGAGATCTCATTCCTTCTATCAATACAAACATCCTGCAATGTGATACCTGTCTGCTTTACGAAAAGTATGCCTTGGGATCGCTGGTCAAGATGAAGCAGATGAGACAGGCTGGCGAGGCTAACCAGAAAGATGTTGTGAAGTATGCATCGGGCGCGCTGGAGTTCCTGAACGTACTGAACAAATACAATCCTTGCGACTTCTATGCTGAAAGAATAGAGAAACTGGAGAAGTTGATTGAGGACATGCCACTTGACCTGAAGTTTACCATTGCAAAATGGGTGAACGATTACGCAGGTTTCTACGAGGACGGCAAATTGGGTAATGTGGAACTCTGGGCTTACTCTGGAGATGACGAGCCACAAATCAAGATGTATCAGACCGACAAGAAGTTCCTTTCGATGGTAAACAACCATGCCAACGACTTCAAGCAGCTAGGAGAATCTAACGAAGAGGGTGTTATCGACATCCATCTGGTGCGTAAGGATCTTCCTAAAGGTTTCTTCTTCCGTCCGGTAGGCTACAACGACCGAATCAAGATTAAGTATATGGGAGCTACAGAAATCATGCTCCAGTCAGAAGGTGAATACAACAAACGCCAGATTCGCCTGAAAATGTATACTCGTGTCGGCAAATAGGAAATGTTTAATTTAATGATAAAATAAAAGGTATGAAAACAACTACAATCGTAAAAGTAGTAACTGTAGCAAGTTTGTTATTTGTAAGTAACCAATCTGCCAACGCTCAGTTCTTCAAGAAACTGGGTAAGGCGATAGAAAAAACTGCTAAAACAGTAGAATCAACAGCAAATGCGCTCGATGAAGTAAGCAAGACAGCAGATGCCACTCCTTCAACAGCATCGTCATTGACAGATGGTGGAACTGCAGCTGCTTCTGATTCTGTATCCATTGCTTGGGATAAGATTCCTGTATTCTCAGCAAAGCGAGTAAACATGACTGACGAGAATGGTAATCCTGTTCTGCTGGAAGATGGTACGCAAGACTACCGCGTATTGCTGGTAGACCAGTTTGGCAACAAAAGAAGTGCCCAATCAGTAAAAGCCCAGATTGACATCATTAACCAGCGTGTTCTTGCTATTCTGGCAAAGGTTGGTTTAGGTGCTGGTATCGGTGCTTTACAGAATGGTCTTTCCGGTGCTGCTGTAGGTGCAGGTATGGGAGCCCTTGCGAGTATCGATGACATTTCTATGGCGAAGAAACAGAAGAAATCATTGAAACAGCAGAAAATTCTTCTAGCAGAATACCAGAAGAACTTTACCGAAGAAGGTAAGCCTATCAATGCAAAAGTTGATCCAACCAAGCTGGAAGGTCTTGATCTGAAAGAAGATAACGCTCTCTCTATGACTGCCGCAGATATCAAGAAAGAACTTGAAAGCGAAGACTTCAACTCTACAGATACCAGTAGTTGGGAAGGCCTTCTCTAGAAAATATTTTGCCTCAACATGTAAAGCGCCCTTGTAAAGCGAAGCCAAAATGACTTCCTTTACAGGGCGCTATTTTTTGGGTCTTTTACAATAATCTTCAGTTTTTCTCGTTAATAAAAGTATGAAAAATAGATTATTGATACTCACAATATGCCTCATCGCAACCATAAAGATGATGGCGCAGGAGTTTACCCTTCACGGCAAAGTGGTAGACGAGAACAACCAGCCACTGGAGTTTGCCATCGTTTCGGTGGCTAGCCAGGGAAAGACTGCCGTTACTTCGCTCAAGGGAGACTATAGCCTCAAACTGCATTCTGCAGACAGCGTGGTAGTCAAATTCTCATATATCGGCTTCAAAACAAAAACAAAAGTGCTGAGAAGACCGCGAGGAAAACAAACCCTACTGGTAGTACTTCGCGAAGCATCCACCACCCTCGATGAGGTGAATATCAAGGGAGAAAAAATACAGTCGGACCAGATACAGGAACTGAAGACTAAGGACATGAAGATGACGCCATCTGCCAACGGAAATGGGGTGGAAAGTCTGGTTCAGCAACAGGCTGGCGTGAGTACCCACAACGAACTCTCTTCGCAATACAATGTACGTGGCGGAGCCTTCGATGAGAACTCCGTATACATCAACAACGTAGAAGTATTCCGCCCATTCCTGGTTCGCAGCGGACAGCAGGAAGGCCTCTCCGTCATCAACCCTTATATGGTAGATAAAATCGGTTTCTCAACCGGAGGATATGCTGCCAAATACGGAGACAAGATGAGTTCGGCTCTCGACATCACCTACAAAACCCTGAAAGCAAAAAGCAAGAAGCCGGTGGTTGAAGGAAGTCTGGCTGCCAGTCTGCTGGGTGCTGACGCATACATCGGTCTGGGAACCCAGAAACTTTCATGGCTCAACAGCGTGCGCTACAAAACCACCTCTTACCTGCTCGGTTCGATGGAAACCAAAGGCGAATACAAGCCAAACTATCTGGACTATCAGACCTATCTGAGTTACCAGCCCAACAAACGCTGGAAACTCGACTTCATAGGCTACATCTCTGACAATCACTACAACTTCGAACCGGAAGACCGAGAAACGAAGTTCGGAACAATGGAAAACGTAAAGAGCTTCAGAGTATATTTTGACGGTCAGGAAAAAGACCGTTTCCTCACCTACTTCGGTACACTCGGCATTACCCGCCAGTTTACCGCCAACACCAGTCTCTCGCTTCTGGGCAGTGCTTTCTATACCAAGGAACAGGAGAAATATGACATTCAGGGGCAATACTGGCTCGATGAGACCGAAACCTCAGAAAACCTGGGTGTAGGTACCTATTTCGAACATGCCCGAAACTATCTTACGGCTCGCGTGATGAGTGCCAAACTGATGCTCAAGCACAAGGTGAAGAAACATCAGATGGAGGCCGCAGTAAGTCTGAAGCGTGAACATATCGAGGAAAATTCAGTAGAATATGAGATGCGCGATTCCGCAGGATACAGTATTCCTCACAATGGCAAAGACCTCTATATGGTTTATTCACTGAAGGCTCGCAACGAACTGAATGCCAATCGAATGGAAGCTTATATCCAGGACACCTACCGTTTTTCGGGAGGAACAGCCGACAGTACCGGGAACGGACAAACACATTACACTCTGAACTATGGTATCAGAATGAGTCATTGGAACTTCAACAGAGAAACCATCGTGAGTCCTCGTCTGTCGCTCGCCATCATACCAGCCAACCACGAGAATACCACACTCCGTTTTGCGGCAGGTCTGTATTATCAGGCTCCATTCTTCAAGGAATTGAGAGATACATCTACGGTGAACGGCATAACCATCGCATCGCTGAACGAGAAAATCAAGAGCCAGCGAAGCATCCACTTCATCGCAGGCTACGACTATAGGTTCAAGCTAGGAGACCAACGCTATAAATTCTCTGCCGAAGCCTATTACAAGGCTTTGAGCAATCTGGTTCCTTATTCTGTTAGTAACGTGAAGGTAGTTTATTACGGACAGAACGAATGCAGCGGTCATGCGGCAGGACTCGACTTCAAACTCTACGGAGAATTTGTTCCGGGTACAGATTCCTGGCTCAGTCTTTCGCTTATGGATACAAAGATGAAACTGGGTGGCAAGAGCATTCCTTTGCCTACCGACCAGCGCTATGCGGTAAACCTCTTCTTCACCGATTATTTCCCGGGCAGCAAGAAATGGCGCATGTCTTTGAAACTCGCCTTTGCCGATGGTCTTCCTTTTGCAGCACCCCACAGAGAGCTGGAGACCAACAGTTTCCGTGCCACAGCCTATCGCCGTGCTGATATCGGTATGAGCTATCAGCTGCTCGACAACAGCCGCCGGGAGAAGAAGACCTTCCTGAAGAATGTGATGCTGGGGGTAGATTGCCTCAACCTCTTCGGCATAGACAACGTAAACAGCTATTATTGGGTGACAGATGTAACCAGCCAGCAATACGCCGTACCTAATTATCTTACCGGCAGACAGCTCAATGCCCGCATTCTTTTGGAATTTTAGGACCAAATAATAGTGATTTTTCACATTATTCTAAATATTTAACCGTAGATAGTTCGCTATCTGCGGTTTTTTTCGTATCTTTGCGCCCGAATTATGCGATGACGGTTCGTCCGCTCATTCCATGGATTCAGGAAACCATTCTATAAAGAATAAAGAAATAATACATAATAATCAATTATGAGCAAACAAGTAGAAAAGATTAAGGAGCTGATCGCTAAGCGCGAACAGGCTCGTCTTGGCGGTGGCGAGAA
>CAVBFV010000233.1:0-5182 GCA_963594575.1 Lachnospiraceae bacterium
AAAGTACAATTTAAACTTAAATAGATATGAAAGTATTCAATTCTAAACTTGCTGCTATCGGTTTGGCAGCATTCGTATTCGCATCATGTAGCGACAGTAACAGTGATCCAGTAGGTCCAGGCAATCCTAGTTCTGTAGATGTTACTACTCTTGATCTCACCAAGGGCGGCGAGTCGTTGATGTCTAATGTAATCAACTACAAAAACACCACAGCTAACGCTCGTAAGTTATTCGGCACAAGAGCAGCCGGTGACGCGAATTTCGTCACGGACCTCAACCAGGACGAAGAGAGCACTATACCTGTGCAGCCTGCTACAGCTACTCAGGCTTTAGGTAACGACAACCTGGAAAACGGCATTTTTTACTTAAAGAAATCTGCTGGCAAGTGTGACTTTACCAAGAACACTATCAAGAATGCAACTATCTTCGTAAATGGAGGTGCAAAATTAATATACTCTGCAAATACTTTCGAAAACGCAAAAATCGTTGTAAAGCAGGGAGGGTCTCTGATTTTCAAAGGCACAGGTTCAATGATCAAGCAGGGGGTTACCGTCTATAACGAACTTGGTTATGTCAAAACTGAAGATCCTGCAGCAGACATCGTCATCGAAGGTAATCTGTATTCATCTTGGAGAGGTATTACCAGCGGTCTTGATGAAAATGGCAACGCTGTTGAAAAGAAGGAACTCAAGTCTGGTTTAGGACAGCTTACAGAAGACAAGACAAGCCCTACACAAAAAATCACCTTCAAGGCTGGTTCAAAGGCATGTATCATCGGTTCTATCCGCGGTACAGAAGTAAACGTTGAGGAAGGTGCCAACATATACGCATCAGCTCACGTTTGGAATGCTACCACTGTCAACGTCAATGGTAACCTGCAAATCGGCGGTTTCCTGAAGGCAGCAGACCTTAACCTCAATACAAACGGTTATCTGAAGGCTGGAGACAACAGTGCCATCAAGGTTACCAATATATTGACCATGAACGCTGGTTCACAGATTGATGCCAACTACATCAATGTTACCTTGAACGAAAAGGATACCCACAAGAAGGTAACTAAGGTAGGTGAAGCACAGCTCATCCTGAAGGGTGCCTGCAAGATCAACATTGCGGACAAGGGCGTTATCAATGTTAACAAGCTTATCTCTTATAACGATGCAAAAGGTCAGATCAGCCTGGAAAAAGCTGGCGGTTTAGCTATCGTTAAGGCAGACGAGTTCCACAACGATGGTGCTGAAAACATCCAGACATTTGATACTCCGGCAGAAGGTGCAACCTTCCTGTTCCAGTTCACAAAATGCTTTAATGGTGAGAACCAGCTTCCTACAGCAGAGGATCTTGACATCGCAGCGTCATACCTCGATTACGACAAGTCTACCACTGGTGATTTGGTTAAGCTGAAGGATACAGATAACAAGCAATACGGTTATGAGTTGACAGCAACAACAGCAGACTTGAACAACAAGGCAAAACTGGATTTGTTCTCAGCTGCTGGAGTTACAGAGAACACCCTCTCTGCAACATCTATCCAGGCTGCAAACGATAAGTTGTATGTTACATACCACACCCAGGGCAATGACAAAAACCATATGGGCGGCGGATTGGAAGTTGCTCATATCGATGGCAAGCAGCTCATTCTCGACGAAGCTGTAACAGCTCAGGGAGGATTGGATGTAAACTATGGTATGATTGACGGCAGCCGCTTCTATGTTGCTGCAACAACCTACAAGGAAGGTGCATTCTTGGGTTATGTACAACTGGCAAATGGATTGATGGGTAAGAGCCAGCTCGTTACCTACCCTATTGATAAGACAAATCCAAACAATGGCATTGATGCCAATAGTGTAGTCAAGTATAAAGACAACTTCGTTTTGGCAACAAACAAGGGTTATCAGGTATACAACTCTACATTCACCCAGCGTACTCCACACCTCACAACAAACGATGTTAAGTTCGTTGCTGTTGGCAATGACAAACTCTATGGCTTGGAGGCAAATGGTACAACTACAGGTACTGTCAACGTCTTCGACAACATTAATCTGGAAAGTCCTCAGAGCTATACTACAGAAGGTAAAGTGGGTGTCGTTGATGGCAAGAATACCATCGCTGTAGATGGTACAAACCTTTACGTATGCCAGGGTGACGGTGGACTTGTACGCTACGATGCAAATGGCAATCCTACAGTACTGTTCGATGCTCCTGTAGGCGAAAGCAACAAGATTATCGGTCGCGTAAACGGTGTTGCTGTAGATTCAAAATACATCTATGTTGCATGTGGCGGTTACGGTCTCGTTGTATTGGACAAGACCAAGAATAAGGGTGAGAATGTAGTTGCCCGTCGCCGTGCATTCTATGATGGCAAGGAGAGCTACAACTCAGCTAACTACGTAACCTTGTATAAGGATTACATCTGTGTTGCTTACGGACGCAGCCGCGTTCAGATCTTCAAGTTGGCAAATACAAAGTAACCAACCAAATACTTCTGTTCTCCCGCACCCTATTCAATGAGTGTGGGAGAACAAACCTTTAAAGGCTAGAACAATAGCAAAAAGGTGAAAGCTAATTTATACACAAAAACGACAAAAGAAAGATTAACATGAAACATCATTTTACAAAACTTGTTACTTTCTCTTTCGCAGCAATGCTCCTGGCATCTTGTAGCGATTCTAATGACAACCCTTTCGTTCCAAACCCTGGTGAAGTCACAAAAAACATAATAGGTGAAGAAGTGACATCCATCACCGACCCTCAGGAATTAGCAGGTAGCGTTATCAACTACAAAGCGAAAGCTACAACAAGAGCTGCAGGCGCAACTACAGCCAATCTGAGCGACGTTTATGAAATGCCTAGCCTGCCTAGCCATGACGGGGCTATAGAAATCAAAAACAACGATGGATGTAAGGGACTGGATGGTTCCAAGACCTACATCATCAAGAAAGGCACTAAAATCAACAGTGAACTCAACCTGCAAGGAGCCACCCTGTTTATCGAAGGCGAACTGTCCACAAAAAATGTATGGGGAAGTTCTGCCTGGATTAACGGTGCCAACAAAAAAGGAAAAATCTACATCCTCGAAGGAGGAACATTACATATAGACAACAATAACACTGCACTCTTCCAGAATTCAGGAACATATTGCTATAATTATGGCGGAACCCTTAAAAAAGAGGGCAGCAACATGTATATAGAATCAAATGATGCCTACTATACTACTGGAGATATTAAAGTAGATAACGAACTGAAAGTTCAAGGGCTGCTTTATGTAGGCGGAAATGCCACCGTAGGTAAACTGGCATCTGAATCGAATGCCAAAATCAATATCCAAGGCGATTTACTCGGTACAGAAAACCAGGATATACAGATAGACGGCAGCATCGTGAACATCAACGGAAAAGCAAAAGCCAACAAGTTGACTATTCAAGGTTCAGCTCCTAAGCTTTACGCATGCTCCTTTGAAGTTACGGGCAAGACTGTCCTCAATTCAAATGGAGCAGAGTTACACGTCAACAATCTGAAGACGGGATCTATCGACCAGTGTGCAGGAAGTACCATCTATCTGGTAAATAATAGTGTTATCGACTGTCAAGGCACATACACAAATGAAAACAATGGTCACAACCAGTATTACCCTTCCGCTAACAGCAGAGTAGTTCTTCAAGGAGACAATGCTAACGCCATCTTCAGAGCAGCTGAGGTGAAATACAATGGTAATAATGATGGTGGCAATATTCTCATTGCTCCAGGAACATACGCCTATTTCTCTACCTGCTATATCTTCCGGACTAGCGGAAGCGGTGGTGTCATTTATATGGATTGTGACAAGTTTACCAACAATGGTAACTCGGCAACTTATACCTATGCTCCAGGTCTTTCTGACTGTACAAAGAGATATGAAATGTATAATAATCCTGTTGTTCCAACATCATGTGATGGTACAACACCAGATCCAACTCCTACTCCACCAGAACCGGGCAAGAAGATAGATGTGATTACTGTTATCGATTATACAAATCATACTCACGACATCTCTGCAACATGTATTCAGCCATATAATGGCAAATTATACATGTCGTACCACACCAACGAAGAGAACCAGACTGATCCAAGCAAAACAACTGGCGGCTGTATCGAAGTGTTTAAAACAGAAAACGACCAGACTACCATGTTGCAATATCTGCAGGATAAGAAAGAGCTCTACGACTTCAACCACATCATGGTGGACGGCAAAGATGCAACAAAGTATGTTTATGTTGCAGGTCACTCTACCAACGGTGGTATGATGGGTAGAATCGCATTAGATAACAACGGACTTCTCAACACAGAAGTAACGGATATCGATGAGACCACTACATTGAACCCTCTCACCATCGTAGATTGGGAACATACAGGTTTGGCAAAATCTGACGAGAACTGCATCGTAAGAGACGGAAACAAACTGATAGTGGCATCTACCAGAGGATACGGAGTATATAATGCAAATACGCTGGATTTAATCGGAAAGAAAGAAACACCAGGCAAGGCTAAGCACATCGCACTGAACAACCAGTATATCGTTACACTCCACTACAACAACCAAGTAGAGAGCGACGACGAAACTGTCAGTGGTACACTGCAAGTCTTCCCATTAGGTGCCGACATTCTTACAGCTACACCAGCAAAGACCATCAACGTAAGCAGCATAGCTCCTAACGACGGTAAGAACACTATAGCCATCGATGGTAACCACATCTACGTTTGCCGAAGTGCCAAGGGATTGTCTTGCTACGATCTTACCACAGGCGAAGAAGTATGGAACTGGGGTGCTCCACTCACAGCCAACACCAAGGTTCCACAGGGATATGCAAATGGTGTAACCTACGATGCCAATTACATCTATCTGGCTTGTGGTAGTTATGGACTGGTAGTTCTTGACAAGAACAATATGGAAAACGGCAAACCTGTAAAGGTTGTCAAGAAGAGAGCAGAAGCAGGAATGTCTGCCAACTATGTCACACTGGATGGTGGCTATATCTATGTGGCATATGGTAAGAGCCGACTCCGTGTAATGAAGCTCATTGATAGTGCCGTATCTGGAAATGGCACAAATTACGGTACAAAGTAAGTGAATTATCAAATATAAGAAACACCAGATGAATGCAGCTGCAACAGCTCGCAGCTGCATTCATCGTGTTTAATAACTCAT
>CAVBFV010000234.1:0-5170 GCA_963594575.1 Lachnospiraceae bacterium
AATTCGGATTTTTGATGTACCTTTGCATCGTAGAAACGTAGGTGGGCGTAACCGGAAGCTATGCGTACCTATTTTATAATATACGTACATTATATAATAAGCATATTAAAAATTAGCAATAAGATGAAAAAATATGTTCTCGACCTCAAGGTGGTTTCTGTAGAGGCGCTTAGCGATAAGCATGTTTTGATTAAGCTTACCGATGAGAAACCTTTGCCTGAAATCTTGCCTGGCCAATTCGTAGAAGTAAGAGTAGACCATTCGCCTACTACCATGCTTCGCCGTCCTATCTCCATCAATTTCGTGGATCGTGAAAATAATCAGCTCTGGTTGCTCGTAGCAATGGTGGGCGACGGTACCCGTCAGCTCGGACAGCTCAAGGAGGGCGACGTGCTTAACTGTATGCTGCCTCTCGGCAACGGCTTCACCATGCCTACCGGGAAGAGCCAGAAATATCTGCTCGTAGGTGGTGGCGTAGGTGTGGCTCCGCTCCTCTATTTCGGAAAACTTATCAAGGATTTCGGGGCTGAAGTTACCTTCCTGCTGGGTGCACGCAAGGCTACTGATCTGCTCGAACTGGATGAGTTTGCCAAGATCGGAAAGGTATGCATCACTACCGAGGATGGCTCGGCTGGTGAGGTAGGTTTCGTTACCAACCACTCTGTTTTGGAGAACGAGAAGTTTGATATGATTTCTACCTGCGGACCTAAGCCGATGATGGTGAGCGTGGCTCGCTTTGCCAAGAAGGCTGGCGTGGAGTGTGAGGTTTCTCTTGAGAACAAGATGGCGTGCGGCGTGGGTGCCTGCCTCTGCTGCGTAGAGAAAACTACCGAGGGTAACCAGTGCGTCTGCAAGGATGGACCTGTCATCAATATCAAGAAACTTACTTGGGAAATTTAAGTGAAGAGTGGAAAGTGAAGAACGAAGAGTGAAGAATTCTCTTGTCTTTGTTTGTAAAACATTTTTAAGTAAAAACAGAAGATTATGGCTGATTTAAGTGTAAAGATAAAGGATTTGGAGTTGAAGAACCCTGTGATGACTGCATCGGGTACTTTCGGCTACGGATTGGAATTTGCCGATTTCGTTCCTCTGGAGGAGATTGGCGGTATTATCGTGAAGGGCACTACCCTGGAACCGCGCGAGGGAAACGACTATCCGCGTATGGCTGAAACGCCTCAGGGTATGCTCAACTGCGTAGGTTTGCAGAACAAGGGTGTGGAGTATTTCTGCTCTCACATTTATCCTCAGATCAAGGACATTGATACCAATATGATTGTCAATGTGAGCGGACATTCGCCTGAGAGTTATGCCGAGTGTGCTGCGCGCATCAACGAGCTGGATAAGATTCCTGCCATAGAGCTGAACATCTCCTGTCCTAACGTGAAGGATGGCGGCATGGCTTTCGGTGTAACCTGCGAGGGTGCAGCCAGCGTGGTGAAGGCGGTGAGAAAGGTTTATAAGAAGACCCTCATCGTGAAGCTTTCGCCTAATGTTACCAGCATTGCCGACATCGCCCGTGCCGTGGAGGCTGAGGGTGCCGATTCTGTTTCGCTCATCAACACGCTGATGGGTATGGCGGTGGACATTGAGAAGCGCCAGCCTCTCTTGAGCATCCGTACGGGTGGTTTGAGTGGTCCTTGCGTTAAGCCTGTTGCCCTGCGCATGGTTTGGGATGTGGCTCATGCCGTAAACATTCCGGTTGTTGGTCTGGGCGGCATTTCTTCTGCCAAGGATGCCATTGAGTTCCTGATGTGCGGTGCTACGGCCATTGAGATTGGTACAGCCAACTTCATTGATCCTGCGGTTACGAAGAAGGTGAAGGATGGAATCAACGAGTGGCTTGATGCTCACGGATGCAAGAGTGTGACTGAGATTATCGGGGCCATCAAGTAAATTACACCTTATTATAATAAGGAGTGGCTCATACTTTGACGCCCTGTTTTAGGGCGTTAAGTGGGTTAACTCCTTGATATACAACAGAATAACTTTTCGTAAAAATATAAGGTTATGGATTTGAATCAGATAAACCCTGTTCTGTTGCTTGCTACGCTGACGCAGCAGATTGTAGAGCAGGAGAAAGAATTGGCAGAACAGAAGGATTCTGCGGAACACTCGTCTGTAAAAGCCTCTCTGAGCGCGAATCTCCTGAAGCGCGGCAATCTGCTGATGCAGATGGGCGACAAGGATGGTGCCGGAAAGGATATGAAGCGCTACCTGGAGCTGAACCCGGAGAAAGTAGGGGAGCTGACAGGAGAATTCAAGGCTGAAGGCAGAGAACATTGCAGATAAAGGAAGGGGCTTGCCTCACGGATTCCAGCGTTGCGTCTCTCCCTAGCGCCTAGCTTTTGAGTACATTTTTCTGCATTTTTCCCTATTCTGATGATAAAAATCGGGCGAAAATATGTTTTTTAGCATAAAATATAAGGAAAATGAAGAAAAATATATCAAATTGTTTGGCAATATCAAAGAAAAATGTTACTTTTGCAGTCGAGTTGAGATTTTAGCAAGTCGAGACTCGAAATCTGAGCACTCCCTGCTCCTTATATAATAAAGAGGTGTAGGAAAGAACTCGGGAAAATCTGAGCACAGATAAGTTCCTTATATAATAAAGGAGAAACGGGCTTGGAAAGAACAAAAGTGAGTAACATATAAAATGTAAAGACAATGAAGAAGTTTAACGCATTCTTTTTTAGCTATTACTTTTACTTTGCAAATAATTGTAAAGCGGGAAGTTGCGTGTAAATTTCAACTTAGGATATTAGATTCTTGAAATCATCGAAACGGTCCCGCTCTTATTGAGTAGGACCGTTTTTCGTAACATTAGACAAGATAAAAGAAACATGAAGAGAATAGCAATTCAAGGAGAGCTGGGATCTTTCCACGACATTACCGCCCACCAGTATTTCGAGGGCGAACAGATTGAAATCATCTGTTGTGCTACCTTCGAAGAGGTGTTCGAAAACATCAAGCGCGACCCTACTGTAGTAGGCATCTGCGCCATTGAAAACACCATCGCGGGCAGCCTGCTCCACAATTACGAACTGCTCCGGCAGAGCGGAACTACCGTGGTAGGCGAACACAAGCTCCATATAGAGCACAGCATCTGCTGTCTGCCAGAAGACGACTGGAGCACCCTGCAGGAGGTTCACTCCCATCCGGTAGCCCTCATGCAGTGCGGCAAATTCCTAGCCAACCATCCCGACCTCAAGGCGGTGGAGGCAGAAGATACCGCAGGCTCGGCAGCCTACATCGCCCAGCATAAGGTAAGGGGATGGGCAGCCATCTGCTCTTCTTACGCTGCCCACATGTACGGTATGAAGGTGCTGCAGGAAGACATCCACGACAATCCGCACAACTACACCCGATTCCTCGTGGTCTGCAATCCGCAGAAGGCAGCCCTGCTCCGTCCCATCGAAAAGGCCAACAAGGCGAGCATCGTCTTCAGTCTGGCTCACGATAAAGGATCGCTCTCCAAGGTGCTCACCATCCTGAGTTTCTACGACATCAATCTCACCAAGATCCAGTCGCTGCCAAACATCGGACATGAGTGGGAGTACCTCTTCTACGTAGACCTCACCTTCGACAACCTGACCCGATACCGCCAGAGCATCGACGCCATTACGCCGCTCGTGAAGAAGATAAAGGTGTTGGGCGAATATGAGGAGAAGGAGTAAATTAAGTGAAGAGTGAAGAACGAAGAGTGAAGAATTCGCCAGTTCGGAGGGTGAAAGCCCATTTATACATTATTAATTATAAATTATTCATTGAAAATTATGATACAACCAGCCAATAGAGTAACGGAAATACAGGAATACTACTTCAGCCGCAAGCTGAAGGAAGTGGCTAAGCTTAATGCCGAGGGCAAAGACATCATCAGTCTGGCCATCGGAAGTCCAGACATGCCGCCTTCTAAGCAGACCATTGACAAGCTCTGCGAGGTAGCCAACAATCCAAACGCACACGGATATCAGCCTACGGTGGGCATACCAGAGTTGCGCAAAGCAATGGCTGGTTTCTATAAGCGCTGGTATGATGTAGACCTCGACTGGGCTACAGAAATCCAGCCCCTCATAGGTAGCAAGGAAGGCATTCTGCACGTAACGCTCGCCTTCTGCAACCCTGGCGATGAGGTACTCATCCCGAACCCGGGATACCCTACCTATACCGCCATCAACAAGATTCTGGGTACCAAGATTACCTACTACGATCTGAGAGAGGATAACGGATGGCAGCCCGATTTCGACGCCCAGGAGAAGATGGACCTGAGCCACGTAAAACTGATGTGGACCAACTATCCTAACATGCCGACAGGCGGTGTGGCAAAGCGCGAAACCTACGAAAAGCTGGTGGCATTCGCCCAGAAGCACAACATCGTGGTGGTGAACGACAACCCATATTCGCTCATCCTCAACGAGCACCCTATGAGCATCATGCAGGTGCCGGGAGCTAAGGACTGCTGCATCGAGTTCAATTCCCTGAGCAAGAGCCACAACATGCCAGGCTGGCGTGTGGCGATGATTTCGAGCAACAAGACTTTCATCTCATGGATTCTGAAGGTGAAGAGCAACATCGACAACGGAAGCTTCCGAGGCATACAGCTGGCAGCTGCCGAGGCGATGCTTAACAACACGGATGAATGGCACCGCGAGAACAACATCCAGAACTACCGTCGCCGCCGCGACATTGCTGAGGAGATCATGAAGGTGCTCGACTGCCAGTTTGACCCTAACCAGGTAGGCATGTTCCTTTGGGGCAAGATACCTGAGAAATATGCTGATGTAGAAGACCTGACAGAGAAGATTCTGCATGAGGCACGCGTCTTTATCACCCCTGGCTTCATCTTCGGAACCAACGGCAAGCGTTACATCCGTATCAGCCTCTGTGCCAAGGATGAGAAGATGAAAGAGGCCCTGGAAAGAATCAAGAAGGTTTTTGAAAGGTAAAAGGCCTTTGAAGGGTAAAAAGGTAAAAGGGTAAAAAGGTAAAAAGAGCCTTAACCCCTTTGAAAGGTAAAAAGAGCCTTTCCCCTTTCCGCCCCCGTTCCCAGCGATTCCATCGCTGGTCCCCCGGGCTTTAATCTTAAAGATAAAAAAGTAAAAAAATAAAAATATACGACTATGGAATTAGAATTAGAACCATTGAATTTTCCTAGTGATCAGGAACGCCCTTG
>CAVBFV010000235.1:0-5141 GCA_963594575.1 Lachnospiraceae bacterium
GCAGCCCGCAAGGTGCAGGTGGGTGATACCGTCATCATCATCGCCTATGCCCTGATGGACTTTGAGGAGGCTAAGACCTTCAAGCCAACCGTGGTTTTCCCAAAAGAGGGAAATAAGGTATAGGGTTCGATTCAATGGAAAATGAAACAAGGTGTGCCTGAAGAGAATAATTTCCTTCTGACACACCTTTTTGTTTTATATTTTATTCTTCGAGAAATGACTCATGATGTACCTGCCTCCGAAACTCAACACCAATACGATGATGGTGAGTACCACAGCTGCAGCATAGGCTCTGTTCTGCACATCCTCCTGAGGCGCGCTCAACTGGAAGAACACGCTCAATGGGAGGGTGGCTGCCTGCTGGTTCAGTCCATGAGGAATATGATCGGAGAATCCTGCCGTAAACATCACTCCGGCACAATCGCCGATGGCTCTACCGATACTTAATAAGGTGGCAGTGGCGATGGCTGGGGCTATCTGTCTCAGTACCACACCGATGGTTTCTATCCTCGTGGCTCCCAGACTGTAGGAGGAATCGAGTATCTCCTGCGGAATCGTCTTTGCCACTTCGTCCATCGAACGGATGAGTATCGGAACGATGAGCATGGTGGTGACGAGAATACCTCCGCCCAGCGATGCCCTGATGCCCAGCCAAACCATCACCGTAAAGGCAAAGGAACCATAAACGATGCTAGGAATTCCGAAGAGGGTATCATAAGCCAGACGGGCGATGTATCCGAATTTTGAGTTGGGTTTGAGATATACATTCATATAGAACACCACGGGCAGCGAGATAAGCAGACCGAGCAAGGTAGAGCCGCCCACGATATAAAGGCTGCCCACGATGGCATTGAGGAAGCCGCCCTTGCCGCCCAGATAGAACCCGCCGCTAGGCAACTGGCTCACCATCTCCCAGGAGAGCACAGGAAAGCCTCGCCTAAAGATGGTCAAGAGAACGCTCAACACGAAGAAGCCCACAATGCCTATCGACCCGAGCATCAGTAATTTCACGATTCTTTCTTCCAAGTATTTCATAAACCTTTTTTTACTCTTTTACCTTTAATAGCACGATTCTCGACCCGAGATTCAAAATAACGACCACGAAAAACAGCAGGAAGGCGGCAAACATCAGGGCGCTGTCGTAAAGCGGAACCGAAAGCATTTCACCATAATTATTGGCGATGAGTGCAGGTATCGGGTAGCAGGCATCGAGCACGCTTCCCGGAACGATGGCGAGGTTTCCGCACACCATCAGCACAGCTATCGTTTCTCCCAGCGTTCGGCTCAGCGCCAAGACTACAGCGGCAATCATTCCCGGTCGTGCCTTTCTCTGTACAACATGCTTGATGGTTTGCCATTGCGTGGCACCCAGCGAGAGCGAAGCTTCTCTCAAATCTGTTGATATGTTATCGAATATCTCCATAAACAGGCTTACCAGAAGCGGGATGATCATCACGCTCAATACGATGCCGCCCGCCAGAACCGTATATCCCGAAGAAAACTCCACGAAGAGGGGAGCTACGTGTTTCGAAACCCAAGGCACGATGAGCAGGCTCCCCCATACGCCATAGATGACGGAAGGCAATCCGGCAAGAATATCGAGCAGCGGATATACGTATTTTCGGATGCTGCGGTGGGCGTATTCCGTGAGATAGATGGCCATGAGCAGGGAGATGGGGAGGGCGATGAGAATGGCGAGTGCCGTACACCAGAAGGTGCCGGCGAGGAAAGGCAGGAATCCGAACTTGCCTTCCATCGGTCGCCAGTTGCTCTCCGTGAGGAGTTCCCACAGATTATACTGGCTCAATATCGGTTCCGACTTGATAAACAGTCCCACCGCCATGATGATTACCAGGAATATGGAGGCGATGGTCAAGAGAAACATCACCTGTCCTGCTATCTTATCCTTTGCTATTCTATAATCCATACTCGTATTTTATTATGTGGGGGGATTTACTATCCGCTTTATCCAAGCAGGCTAACGCCCAATCCCAGCAGCAGGAAAGCCGCTGCCTCCAAGATATTGATGATTAAATTCTTCATGCTCATTCCCTTCCTCAAACATTTGAATTGACTTTCACTTCGTCCGTCGAACGTTGTTTCTTCACTCTTCACTTTGAACTTTGAGCTTGGAACTTTGAACTTTATGATTAGCATCAGCAATTGAATTCTTCGTTCTTCACTCTTCGTTCTTCACTTAAATCCTAGCTTCTCTGATGCAATCCACACTCTCGATGCTCCGGCGATTCCCACCACCATCTTCCGGCCCGGATATCCTCGCCTGGCTGGATGGCTCTTGTACAAGGTTGGCAACCGATGCTCGGATACCCCTTGTCCTGCAGTTTGTTATAAGGCACATGGTGCTTCTTTACGTACTGCTCCACATCCTCTTCGCTCCAGTTGATGAGCGGGTTCACCTTAATCAGGTTATGAATGTCGTCCCATTCCACTACCTGCATATCCTTGCGGGTTACGCTCTGCTGCTTTCTCAGTCCGCAGATCCATACGTCGAGTCCCTGCATCGCCCGCTTCAGCGGTTCCAGCTTTCTTACCTGGCAGCACCGGTGTCGGCTTTCTATCGAATTATAGAAGAGGTTGATGCCTTCTTCCTTCACCATCTGCTGCACCGCCTCATAGTTTGGAAAGAACACTTCCAGGTTGATGCCATACGTCATGTTGGTCTTGTCGATGAGCTGGTAGGTCTCCGGGAAGAGTCTGCCGGTATCGAGTGTGAAGATGCGGGCAGATTTATCTATCTTCACGATGATGTCGGTAAGCGTCTGGTCCTCGATGCTGAGGGAAGAAGAAAGAGCGATGCGCCCTTTGTATGCCTGAAGGAAATAACCGACAATATCCTCGGCAGGCGCATCGCTGAATTTCTTATTGAGTTCTTTTATATTACTTTGAACTTTGAACATTGAACTTTGAACTTTATGATTACCCTATATAACTTTGAACTTTGAACTTTGAACATTGAACTTTGAACTTTATGATTACCCTATATTACTTTGAACATTCAACATTTAACATTTAACATTCAACATTACTTAATAAGTCCTGCTCCCACGGTTTCGTTCGTATCCGGGTCGATGAAGATGAGACTGCCCGTTACCTTATTCTCCGTATATTTATCGAATACCAATGGGTTGGCGGTGTGGATGGTGATTTCGGCAATATCGTTCATCTTCAATTCCGATACTCCCTCTTCCTTCTCCAGCGTGTTGATATTGCGGCGATAGTTGATGCTGCGAATCAAACCCTGGGTCTCGAAGGTTGCCTGACGGATCACGTATTTGTTTCTTACGGCAGCAGGGCGCTCATTGAACCAGCATACATCCAGCGTGATATCCTGTTCGATGTTTGGCTGCTTCTCATCTGCCTTTACGAGGGTGTCGCCACGCGAAATGTCGATGTCATCGTTCAGCGTCAGAGTAATGCTCATAGGGGCATAAGCCTCCTCCAAGTGCTCCTCTACGAAGTCGATGCTCTTCACGGTGCTCTCCGTGCCCGATGGCAATACTCTGATCTTATCGCCCGGATGGATGATACCGCCGCTCACTCTGCCCGCATAACCGCGGTAGTCAGGGAACTGGCTGCTGATAGGACGAATCACATACTGTACAGGGAAACGGAAGAAATCGCTCACCGTCTTATGACCTACCGGAACCGTCTCCAGATAGTTCAGCAGAGTAGGTCCCTCATACCAAGGAGTCTTATCGCTCTTGTTCACCACGTTGTCGCCATCCTTGGCGCTGATAGGGATAAATACCACGTTCTTGATATCCAATGCCTCCGACATCTTCTTATAGTCGGCAACAATCTTATCGTATACATCTTTACTGAAATCAACCAGGTCCATCTTGTTGATAGCCACCAGGATATGTGGTATGCCGAGCAGCGAAGAAATATAGCTGTGGCGAACGGTCTGCTCCAGTACGCCATGACGTGCATCAATCAGAATGATGCTCAGGTCGGCAGTACTAGCACCCGTTACCATGTTGCGGGTATACTGAATATGTCCCGGAGTATCGGCGATGATAAACTTGCGTTTCGGTGTGGCGAAATAGCGGTAAGCTACATCGATGGTGATGCCCTGTTCGCGCTCAGCACGGAGACCATCCGTGAGCAAAGCCAGGTTCACTTCCTCATTACCGCGGCTCTTGCTTGCAGCCTCCACCGCCTCCAACTGGTCTTCGAAAATCGACTTGCTGTCATAAAGCAATCTTCCTATCAAAGTACTCTTTCCATCGTCCACGCTGCCCGCAGTAGAGAAGCGGAGCAGCTCCATATCTAAATAACCTCTATCCATGTTTCTTTTAATGTTAAGTGTTAAATGTTAAATGGGCTAGCGCCCTCACCTTCACCTTGATTTAAATGTTAAGTGTTAAATGTTAAGTGTTAAGTTGTTTGCTGTATATGACTGCTATGCTAATTCAACATTCAACATTTAACATTCAACATTGAAAATTAGAAGTATCCCGCCTTCTTGCGGTCTTCCATTGCCGTTTCGCTTCGCTTGTCATCGGCTCTTCCTCCACGTTCAGTCACGCGTGTAGAAGCAATCTCGTCGATGATATCCGCTACGGTAGTCGCCTTTGATTCTGTGAGTCCGGTGCAGGTAATGTCACCGATGGTGCGGCAGCGAACCAGCTTCTTTACCACTTCTTCTGTAGGCTTGCGCTTGATGCAAGGCAGGGCTGCGAGCCATTGTCCGTCGCGGTTGAATACCTCTCTTTCGTGGGTGAAGTAGAGCGAAGGCATCGGGATGTTCTCCAGGAAGATATACTGCCATACATCCATCTCGGTCCAGTTGGAGATAGGGAACACACGGAAGTGCTCGCCCATGTTCTTTCTGCCGTTGAAGATGTTCCAAAGCTCAGGGCGCTGGTTCTTCGGGTTCCATTGTCCGAATTCGTCACGATGACTGAAGAAGCGTTCCTTGGCACGTGCCTTCTCTTCATCTCTTCGTGCGCCTCCGATGGCTGCATCGAATTTATATTCCTCCAGGGTGTCGAGCAGGGTAGTGGTCTGCAACTTGTTGCGTGAAGCATAATAGCCCGTTTCCTCCTTCACTCTTCCCTTGTCGATGCTTTCCTGCACGCTGCCCACGATGAGTTCGGCTCCTAACTTCTTCGCCAGTT
>CAVBFV010000236.1:0-5134 GCA_963594575.1 Lachnospiraceae bacterium
TCTATTAAAACGTCACGTATTTCAAGAAAAAGCTATACTTTTGCAACCGGAAATAGAATGAAGAGCGGAAAACATATCCGTTGGATGACTAAACCGCAACAAATAAAAGAAATTAAAACAACAAAATAAAAGAAATAAGACAATGAAGAAATTTAGAGCAGCCGTAGTAGGATACGGCAACATCGGTAAGTTTACTGTTGAGGCACTCGAAGCAGCTCCTGACTTTGAGATTGCAGGTATTGTACGTCGCCAGGGTGCCAAGGACAAACCAGCTGAGTTGGCAAACTATGAAGTAGTAGATGACATCACCAAGTTGAAGGATGTAGATGTTGCTATCCTCGCAACCCCTACACGCTCTTGCCCTGAGTATGCAGAGAAGATCGTTGCCCTCGGTATCAACACCGTAGACAGCTTCGATATCCACACCAGCATCCTCGACTATCGTACCAAGCAGATGGAGAACTGCAAGAAGGCTGGCAAGGTAAGCGTTATCTCTGCTGGTTGGGACCCAGGTTCTGATTCTATCGTACGTGTTCTGATGGAGAGCCTTGCTCCTAAGGGTTTGACATACACCAACTTCGGTCCTGGTATGAGTATGGGTCACTCAGTTTGTGTTCGTAGCAAGAAGGGCGTAAAGGAAGCGCTCTCTGTAACCATCCCATTGGGTGAGGGTATCCACCGCCGTATGGTATACGTAGAGTTGGAAGAAGGTGCCAAGCTTGAGGATGTAACAGCCGAAATCAAGGCCGATCCATACTTCGCTCATGATGAGACCCACGTATTTGCCGTAGCATCTGTAGATGATGTAAAGGATATGGGTCATGGTGTGAACCTCGTTCGCAAGGGTGTATCTGGCAAGACCCAGAACCAGCGCTTCGAGTTCAACATGAGCATCAACAACCCAGCCCTCACCGCTCAGGTATTGGTTAACGTGGCTCGTGCTTCATTCCGTCTGCAGCCAGGTTGCTACACCATGCCAGAGATTCCAGTTATCGATATGTTGCCAGGAACCCGTGAGGAAATCGTTGCAACACTCGTATAATTGGGAGTGAAGAACGAAGAGTGAAGAATTCACTTGCATCACTATAATAAAACGGCTCGCAAGAAGTTTCGAATTCTTGCGAGCCTTTTCCATTCAACTAAAACCACTTATAATAACCCTGTCATATACAATGGCAAATAAGTAATTCCCTCCTCTACTTTCAAATCAGCAGTATGCAAAACATACGGTTCTGCCAGATAGCTACCATATTTAGCGATGCACTTTTTGAGAGAAGTGAGCGTGTATCTGTTAGTTGACTTCACTTCTATCGGTGAAATATTATGCTTTGACGTTATGGTATCTTTGGCTATCAGGAAATCCAGTTCCATCCTTTCCTGGGCATCATCCTTACTATATTTGGAAAAGAAATACAGTTTATGCCCTGCAGAACGTAACATCTGAGCAACAATATTCTCAACTATCATTCCACCATTAAACTCCAGCTTATCTATCAGAAGCTTGTTATATAAGTTTTCCGACACTATTGTATTTTCATTGAAAGCATGACTGATGAGCAACCCCGTATCAGCCATATAGCATTTCAATGTCGTATCATCGGTATTCATGCCAAGACCGATACTTGGCTCTGTCGTATTATAGGCCATATTGACTATCATTGCATCTGACAGCCAAAAGAATGCCGTTTCATAATCTCGCATTCTCGCCCCTTCGGTGAGTGCCTTCAACATAAATTTCTTCTCATGTTTTTGAAGCTGAGAAGGAATAGTATCAAAAATCTGAGTAACTTTAAATACATAAGTTGACGCATACTTCTGGATATCATTACGATATAAAGTAAGAATTTGGCGTTTCACACGATCCACCTTATTGAAATCTCTGGTTTCTACAAATTTAGCTACAGCCTGCGGCATTCCTCCAACAATGAGATACTGTCTGAAATAGTCCATTGCCATGCGATGCATCATTTGTCCCATCTCATGCCTTTTCTGAAAGTTCATTCGTATAAGCGGCATCAGGGTTTCATTGTTCAGTGCCCACAAGAATTCCTCGAAATCCATAGGATACATCAATATTTCTTCCTCCTCAGAAGGAATCATGATATTCTCTACGTTCTTTTTGATAGAAACGAGCGAACCAGTCTCGATATAATCGTAACGACCATCTTCAACCAGATACTTGATAGCTGTACGAGCCCGGGGATACAATTGCACCTCATCAAAGATTATAACCGAATTTCTTGGATATAGAGGTGTATTGGTGAAACTGCTTAAATACATAAAGAACGTATCCAAGTCATCCAGATAGGTCTCGAACAAGGATTTTATGTCCTTTCCTATTTTATTGAAATCAAGTAAAATATAACTCTTGTATTCTTTTTGAGCGAATTCCTTTACGATATAGCTCTTTCCTACACGACGGGCACCATTGATGAGAACAGCACTTTCTCCGTTCTGTTCTTCTTTCCATTTCTTGAGTTGATCATATACTTTTCTTCTCATAATTTACACCTATCCTAGATTAATAATATCGGATAAATACACCTATCCGCGATTAATATTTCCCGTTTTTTACACCTATCCGCGATTATCGGATGGTGCAAATATACACATATCCGCGATTATTTCCAAGAAAAAGCCAGTTTTTTAATATCTTTTAATTTTAAGAATAAGATGATAATGATACGCAAGATCATAATATTGGTAATAGTATAAACATCATGCTTTAAGTCCATAGTTGCTTTGTTTTATAATCCATCGCAAACAGGTGAAATAATCAAAGAAGCCGTATCTATCGGCATGAAGAAGTAGATCTATTGAATTGTCGGCAGTTGCCAGCAAGATTGCGGGCATATGGCAGCAACGTTGCCGGCATATGGCAGCAAGGTTGCTGGCAGCTGCCGGCAACCATACGAAACAATATTTTAAAGGTAAATAATACAGGTTTCTAAGACCATTTAAATAACATACCAAAAGATATATTCCACACTACACATTAAAGGCTCGCAGAATTTCTGTTTATCAGATTCCTGCGAGCCTTTTCCTATTTATTTATGCGTCATAATATCGAGCACCATATCATCGGTAGCCCTCATCGCATCGGCACCGATGCTCGTGAGGTTGTGGATGCACTTATCCACATCATCATCTACGATTCCCTCGGCAGAGGTGACACACTTGCCTTCCATAGAAAGGAGGGCGGAAAGGAGGGCGGTGCTGACACCTGATGAAATCTTCAAGGCACAGCTTGGTTTCGCTCCGTCACAAATCATACCGGTGAGATTAGCTATCATATTCTTGACTGAATTGCAGATGCGGGTATAATCGCCACCCATCAGATAGGTGATGCCGCAACTGCTGCCCGTACTGGCTACCACACAACCGCAAAGAGCCGAAAGCTTGCCTAAGCTCTGCTTGATATAAATGGCAGTCAGATGACTGAGCATCAGAGCACGGATCATTTCCTCCTCGGTATTCTCGTTCTCCAACGCATAAACCACCACAGGATTCGTTGCACAGATGCCCTGATTGCCGCTGCCGCTGTTACTCATCACCGGAATCATGGCGCCACCCATACGGGCATCGCAGGCAGAAGCGGTGCGGGAGATGATATGCGAGAAAATATTATCGCCGAAGATACCATGACTCAACGGACGGTCCATCGTCTTGCCCAGACAGTGGCCATAGTTGCCTTTGATACTCAACTCGGCAGCCTTCATATTATAGTCCCTGGTCTTGAGAATGAAAGAAATCTCATCGAGCGGAGCTGTTGTAGCAAACTCGTAAACCATCGGGAAATTGAGCTGGATGTCGTCATCAGCCTCATCACCCATAGTACCGCCACGCTTATCGAGCACTACCTCACCATTACGCTCAACATACACAAAATGGGTATGTGAACCGGAGATAATTGCCGTAGCCTGGTCTTCACCGGCATGACAGATGATTTCGATATAGAGTTTATCCACATCACCCTGCTTCAGTTTGATGTTGATATCCGCATCCTTGATATATTGTTTGCCCTGCTCCAGACTGTCGGGAGTGAGGTCTTTCAACACTTCCAGCTGATATTCAGGCTTTCCGATGAGCGCACCCAGCGATACGGCGATAGGCAAACCAATCATACCCGTGCCAGGAATGCCGACACCCATCGCATTCTTGAGCATATTAGGACTCAGAAGAACTTCAATACGTTCAGGGCGCTTGCCCAATGTAGTAGCAGCCTTGGCTGTACATAGTGCCACAGCCATCGGTTCGGTACAGCCGATGGCAGGAACCACCTCTTTATTAACGAGCGCAATGATGCGCTCACGCTTACTTTTCTCTAACATAATCTATATAGCTTTTATATAAATAACGTTCTTACCATTATTTCGGGTACAAAAATACAAAAAATAAACCGTATTCTTCTCTTTTCTCGAGAAAAATACGGTTTAAATCTATATTTCTTGATGAATTAGTCTTCCAACTGGAACAGAGGATCATCTGGAGTCAGCATGGTTGGCTTCTGGTCGAATTCCTTCAAGAGCAGCTCAGAAGCATACTTCTTGTTTACTACCAGGCGGAACATGTACTCGTTGAACCAATCGTTGGTCATGATGAAGCAACCGGCAAAACCATTGTCAGCACCCCAACTATTCTCCACCTTCCACTTTACAGGCTTGCCATTGGCATCAAGATCTACAGCTGTCAGCGTCATGGCATGAGTAGAACCGCTATCAAAAGTAGCGATGCGGTCAGCCTTGTTCATTGGGAATGAGGTATTGAAGAGGCTTCCATAGTCAAAGTTGTCGAGTGCCAGATAGCCGCGCTTTCTATCAAGCTGCTTGCCAACATCATAACTTGAATACATCTTATGACCATCCTTTAGAGAGGCGATGGCGAGCTGGGCAATCTCCTCCATAGGCAGGTTCAGATACTTCCAGTTATGACCATCATAAGTATGGCGGTCGTATTCTACCTCGTATGTCTTGTGGTAAGGACGGCGTGGGTCGTTCATCACCATCAGGAAGGTACCGTTCAGGTCCTTGCCTACGGTTTCCTCATAGAAGCTCTTAGGAGTATACTTCTTCGCCTCGCCAACCTGCTTGCCATCCTTGTCGCGGAAAGCATAGGTAAATTCCTTTACCGGTTC
>CAVBFV010000237.1:0-5131 GCA_963594575.1 Lachnospiraceae bacterium
GTTTTGTATGTGTGGGTACACAACTGGTGGATAAGCACGTAATATCCTTAAAAATTCACTGTTTATGCGTTTTGTCCACCTATAAAACCCAATTGTCCACCCTATATAATCTCATTAATTGTACTTTTGCCACTGAAAAATGATGGTTGATGTATATTTGGCCAGCATTAATCATTTCATCCGCAACCTAAAAAGAGAACGGACGAAGCAATAACAAACTGTAAAAATAGAATAAACAAAGTATAAACCTAAAAATTGATAAGCAATGAGGAAACAATTATTCTCTATGATGCTATGCCTAGGTGCTGTTGGTGGTGCTTCTTTTGTTACCCCAATGCCCGCAATGGCTGCAGTTGCACAAGATCAGGTGATCACGGTCAAGGGACATGTTGTAGATGATCAGGGTGAACCTCTGATTGGTGCAACAGTTAAGACTAAAGATGCCAAGACTGGTGCAGTTACCGACTTAGATGGTAATTTCGAAATTCGAGTAAAGGCTAATGCGACTCTTTTCGTGAGCTATCTTGGCTACAAGGAGCGTGAGATTGCAGTGCGCGGTCGTGCCATTATCGAATCTATCCAACTCTCTGCCGACAATCAGGTGCTCGACCAGGTTGTAGTAGTGGGTTATGGTACACAGAAAAAGGCAGACCTTACCGGTTCTGTATCTATCGTAAATGCTGAGGAGATGAAGAAGGTGTCAAACTCTAACATCTCTACTATGCTTGAAGGTAAGGTTGCCGGTGTGCAGATTACATCAGACGGTCAGCCTGGTGCAGATCCTAGTGTGAGAATTCGTGGTATCGGTTCTTTCGGTAGCACAGCTCCTCTTTATGTCATTGATGGTGTGCCAATGGGTACCACTATCCGTGACTTCTCTCCTAATGATATCGAGACCATCCAGATCTTGAAGGATGCTTCTGCGGGTGCCATCTATGGTTCTCGTGCTGCTAATGGTGTCGTTATTATCACTACCAAGAATGGTAAGAAAGACCAGCCTCTGAAGGTGAACTACTCTGGTTACTTCGGTGTTGACCAGATTCCTGGCGATGTATATGACGTGATGAATGCCGACCAGTATAGCCAGTACCTTGGTACTGCTTGCACAAACTCCAACACTCCTATCCCTGGTGGATATAAGATGGGTGAGGATGGCAAGTATCACTTCCAGGATGCTACCAATACAAATTGGTTTGACGAGGTATTCAAGACCGGTATCCGCCAAAACCACAACGTAGCCCTCAGCGGTGGTAGCTCTCACAGTACTTATAATGTATCTCTCGACTACTATAACCAGAAGGGTACCTTGGAAGGTGCAGGTCCTAACTATGAGCGTTATACAGCTCGTGTAAACAACACTATGGACACCAAATTCGTGAAGTTCCGCACCAGCATGGTTTACTCTCACTCAGACCAGGACAATATGGGTCTTTCTAATGCCGGCGAGTATGTTCAGGGTCTTTATGGCGATGTAACTAACGTGCTCCGTGGTACACTCTTGATGCAGCCAACCATCAAGGCTTATGATAAATCAACATGGGTTCTCGATGACAAGGTAGGTGCAGCTAATGGTTATCGCTACGATGCCTATGGCTATGGTGTTTACTATGATGGCATCCATGGTGATATCTCTGCATCCAACCCATTATTGGTGAATAACCTCTTGCAGCGCAACACTTTGGTGGACCGCTTCGTAGGTACAGCTTCTGCTGATGTAGACCTCTTCAAGATGGTAGGCATTAAGAGCAAGAACCATGGCCTTCATTATAACGTGAACCTCTCTTATAGCAAGACAGAGGCAAAGGACAAGACTTGGATTCCTTCCTGGATTCAGAGCAACCGTGTATACCTCGCCAAGGAGAACGAGCGTTTGACCAAGGGTTCACGCAACTACAGCGATGCTTTGGTTGAGAATACCATTACCTACAATGGAACAATCGGCAAGCACAACATCAACCTGCTCGCCGGTATGACTTACGAGGAAGAGAATACTAATGTCCTGAATGGTTGGGGTATCAACTTCACAGAACCTTACTTCCTCCAGCTTCAGAATGCCAAGAACACCTACTCTGAGTCATTTGAGTACAAGCATGCCTTGGCATCATACGTAGGTCGTTTGAACTATAACTATGATGAGAAGTACCTGCTTTCTGCAGTAGTACGTCGTGATGGTAGCTCTCGCTTGAGCAAGAACATCCGTTGGGCAACCTTCCCATCTGTATCTTTAGGTTGGCGTTTCGATAAGGAGAAGTTCTTCCCTATCAGCCGCGACATCGTTAACATGTTCAAGATTCGTGCCAGCTACGGTGAGCTCGGTAACGAGAACATCGGTGAGTACCAGTATATGGCTAGCATGAACCGTAACAACATGACTTACAGCTTCGGCAACAGTCCTGTAACCGGTTCTGCCGTTTCTACCTTCGTGAACAACGATATCGCATGGGAGAAGAAGAAGACCACCAACGTGGGTATCGACCTGGCGATGTTCAATAACCGTTTGGAGTTCACTGCCGAGTGGTATAAGAACAAGTCAGAAGACCTGCTTTACCAAGTTCCTGTGCCAGCACAGACCGGTGTTTCCAACACTTCTGTATACATGAACGCAGCCTCTATGGAGAACAGTGGTTTCGAGTTCAGCGCAACCTATCGCAACCGCGATCATGCCCTCAAGTATGATATCAGCGCCAACGTAAGTACCCTGAAGAACAAGGTAACTTCTCTGGGTATCGGTAAGGATTCATACATTTCTGGTCCATACGCTACTTACGTAGGTCAGGAGATTGGTAAGTTCTACGGTTGGGTTTACAAGGGAATCGCCCGTACTCAGGAAGATTTGGACAACAATGCTGTTCAGCAGGGTGCCAATGTCGGTGACTGCCTCTATGAGGATATCTCAGGTCCTGACGGAACTCCTGATGGCGTAATCGATGCTTACGACCAGACCGTATTGGGCAGTGGTCTTCCAAAGGTGAACTTCGGTTTGAGCACCCATATGGAGTATAAGGGCTTCGACCTCAACATCTCTACCTACGGAGTATTGAACTATCACGTATCAGATGATATCTATAACAGTTTGAACTCTTGCTACGGCTATGGTAACAAGGAGGTAGGCATGCTGGATGCCAACCGTTGGTCAGAGGATGGTACCTACCTTTCAAGTGTTCCACGTACCTACGCAGCCAACAATGCAACATTGGCATGGAACGACCTCTTCAGCTCTCGCAAGATTCAGAATGCTGCTTACTGGAAGATAGCCAACGTAGAGTTGGGCTACAACTTCCCAGACAAGTGGTTTGGTGGATATGTAAGTGGTGTACGTCTCTATGTATCAGCACAGAACCTCTACACCTTCACAGGCTATCATGGATATAATGTAGACTACGCCGGCGGTACCTTTACCCCAGGTTACAACTTCTGCTCTTTCCCAAGTGCAAGAACATTCATGTGTGGTCTCCATTTCACATTCTAATAATGAGAATAGACAAGAATAAGATTCATTATTATTTAAAAGGACATTTGATATGAAACTATATAAATTATCATTAGCTCTCTTCCTTGGCCTCGGTGCTATGGCTACCACATCTTGCGAGGACAAGTTGGATGTTACCAATCCTAACCTGCAGACCACTGGAACCTTCGGTTTCAATGCTGATGATCTGGAAGAGTGCGTTATTGCAGCATACAACCATATTCGTATGGAAGGTTCTTCGGCACGTGTGGGTTATACCCTCGATGTAACACGTGGCGATGAGGTATGGAACTCATCACAGGTTTGGTACATGCCATTCGATGACATGGACGACCCAGTGACAGATGAAATCTCCATGTGGCCTTGGCGTGAGGCTTACTATACTATTAATGTATGTAACTTCATCCTTTCACGTACCACAGGTGATGATGCTTCGCTCAGCGAAAGTATGAAGCGCATCAAGGGACAGGCTCTCTTCCTCCGCGGTTATTCATACTATACATTGGCAGGATATTACCAGAATCCTGCGCTGATTACTGATTATGCCAACTATTCTTCTCTGGATGGTCTCTATGGCAAGAACAGTACCTACGACGATGTGCTCGATCAGGTGGAGAAGGACTTCTCAGAGGCGATGACACTTCTTCCTTCCCGTGATGCTGGTGGCGAGTGGGCAAAGGGTCGTGCTACCTGCGGTGCCGCTGCCGGCTACTATGCCCGCACTCTGATGCAGCGCCATAAGTATAGCGATGCGCTCACCGTACTCAAGGACATCATGAATAAGAAGTATGGCTCTTACAAGCTGATGGCTAACTATGGCGACAACTTCCGTGAGGGTTCTGCTTATGAGAACAATGCCGAGAGCCTCTTCGAAATCCAGTATCTCGACTACGGTTCACAGGGTGTAGATGATGAGTGGACTCCTGTTAATACCAGTCCTAATGCTACACAGGGTCATGCCGTAGAGTCTAACTTCGCTCCAGGTAGATTCGGTGGATGGGCAGACCTCTCTGCTTCTCCTTGGTTGTACAACCTCTTCAAGCAGGAGCGTACCACAGCTGGTAAATTGGATCCACGTCTCTACTGGACTATCGGTACATACGAGACAGACTGGGTTGGTTTTGAGAATGGTAACGTAGCTTACAAGAGCGAGATGACAGCTTCTGATACCATCATAACCAACAACAACTATGGTGGTCTTCCTATCGCTAAGTGGACCAATTTCCGTACCAACCTTTATGATAAGGTGACAACCGGTCTTCATTGCGGTATCAACCTCCGTATGATGCGTTACTCTGACGTTTTGCTTCGTGCTGCAGAGTGCGAGAACGAGGTGAACGGTCCTACACAGCAGGCTATCGACTGGATTAACCAGGTTCGTGAGCGTGCCAACCTGAAGGATTTGAGTCTCTCAGACTTCGATACCAAGGATAAGCTCTTCGAGCAGATTGCCAATGTAGAGCGTCCAAAGGAGTTCGGTTGCGAGTATGGTCGTGGTTTCGATTTGATTCGTTGGGGATTCTTCTATGATCAGGGTCGTTTGGCTCAGTTGAAGGAGCACGGAACCTTCCGTCGTTCTCCATACAAGGCAAAGGAGTCGGTAAGCTACTCTTTGGTAGGTGTTGATTCAGAGGTGAAGAGCTCTTACGATACATACGTACC
>CAVBFV010000238.1:0-5128 GCA_963594575.1 Lachnospiraceae bacterium
AGTGGATGTGCTTGCAGAGGTTTGGCTCTTCGGCGATGGCGTGGAGGATGTCCTCCGTCATATCCTCTGGGTTAGAGGTGGTGAAGCGTACACGCATATCCGGTACAGCCTGGGCTACCATGTGGAGGAGTTCGGCGAAGGAAAGACTGCCTTCCTCGCGCTTGCCCGATGGCGAGAGACCATAGCTGTTTACGTTCTGTCCCAGCAGGGTAACTTCCTTGAAACCACGGTCGTGCAGGTCGCGCACCTCACGCAGGATGCTCTCGGCATCGCGGCTGCGCTCACGTCCACGGGTATAAGGCACGATGCAGTAGTGGCAGAAGTTGTTGCAACCACGCATGATGCTTACGAAACCGCTCACTCTGTTGCCACCGATGCGCTGAGGCACGATGTCACGGTAAGTCTCGGTCTTTGAAAGTTCTATGTTGATGGCATTGGTACCCATCTCGCACTGCGCAATCATATCCGGCAGGTTGAGATAGCTGTCTGGTCCGCAAACCAGGTTGGCATAGTGGTTCTGGATGAGGTCATCCTTCACGCGCTCAGCCATGCAGCCCAAAACGCCGAGAATCACCTTTCTTCCCTTCTTCTGCTCTGCATGCAGGGTGTCGAGGCGATGATAAATCTTGTTCTCCGCATTCTCGCGGATACTGCAGGTGTTCAGGAAGATGGCATCAGCCTCTTCTTCTTTCTCACAAATCTCGTAGCCTGCCATCTGCATCACAGAGGCAACTACCTCACTGTCTGCCACGTTCATCTGGCAGCCATAAGTCTCAATAAATAGTTTCTTCATTGTTCTAGATGAATTCTATTCGTTTATAATGTTATTGTAATTAAAATATGTAACTATCTGAATCTCAGTCGCGAAGAAGGAGCATGATGCTCTATCATTCTCTTCGATACAGCCATCAGGGCAAAATAGATGACGATGGCAGAGATGAGGCCGGCGATGGCATCGATGAGATAATGCGCCTGAATATATACGGTAGCCAGACACAGGAAGATGTAGAATGGCAGCATCACGTATAGCATTTTCCTGTTGCCGGCGTGCCAGACCAGAAGCATGCAGATGGTGCTCACGCCCACATGCGAACTTGGGAAAGCTGCTGTAGGACGCTCGCCGGCGTTCTTGGCATCCTCTACAAGCTGGTAGAAGATTCCATCGGTGTAACCCGGTGTCGGCAGGCAGTTAGTATGGGTGTTGAAGTAATCGCCCAAAGCCGGGAAGATGCCTTTGGTTATTTCTGATATTCCTACTGCTTCAAAGTAGAAGGTCGGACCCGCTACCGGTACATAGATGTAGAAGAGATAGTAGATAAAGAAACTGGCGAGCATGACAAATGTAGCTCTTTCTGCCTCATAATATCTGCAGAAGAAATAATAGAATGTAACCAATGCAATCATCGGATAATACATAAAGTAGCCCATCGACATCAGTTCGCTTACTGCAGCCCAAGGCAGGGTTTTGGCAAAGAGCAGGGCGGGCTGACATCCGAAAAGATCCTGCTCCCAACCTGCAAAGATATGGTCGAGGTTGGGGAACATGCGGTTGATTTCGTAGGTGTCGGGATACCACCAGGCAAGCAAAGCCATCTGGGCAATGATGCGCACCATCTTGGTGATGCGGCAAGGTATCATGCGGTATACTGCCCAAAGAGCGATGGTCATGACGAGCACTCTCAGTCGTCCCCAGAGCATAGCTTCCGGGTTTACGAGTTTGGTATAGGTAAAGAGCATGGTAATAATGGTGATTGCCATATATCCCAGCATGACCCATTCCAGTGTCATCAGTCCCTTCTTCGGGTTCTTGTCTATCTTGAAATAATCTTTTATCACGATTCTTATTAGTTTACAGTTTACAGCCATCCGTTATCCTTGTACCACTTGATGGCGAGCTTCACGCCTCTTTCCAGTGGATAATGAGGATGATAGCCCAGTTCATCCATGGCTTGCTCAATATCACATCGCCAGTTGCGCTGTTTCAGAATGTTGTACTTGTCATTGTTCAGGGCCGACATCTTGCCAGTCATTCTTCCGAGATATTCTCCGAAGAAGGTTACGATGCGCAACACCCAGATAGGTGCCTTGATGCGTAGCATCCAAGGATTGCCTAACTCCTTTTTTATCAGGTCGCTGAAGGCGGCCGACTGGTAAACTTCTCCATCGCTGAGGAAGTATTTTCTGCCGTTCATGCCATGATCCAGAGCCAGGAATACAGCCTGCACTACGTCCTGTACATATACAAAAGTGATGTCCTGGCGCTTGAATCCTACAGCAAAGTCAACATGCTGTTTGATGCTCTGCGCCATGAGGAAATAATCTTTCTCCCTAGGACCGTAAACTCCTGTAGGGCGGAGGATGATATAAGGGAAGTTGTTGCCGATGCTGTCCAGATAGCGTTCTGCCTCCAGCTTACTCTTTCCGTATGCTGTATTTGGCTTAGGAGTATCATGTTCTGAGATTTCCTGATAAGGCTGCTCTTCGCGGATGGCTCCAAAGATGCTGAGCGAACTGACAAAGACAAATCGCCTGATAGGCATCTGGAGGCGCAGAAGGACGTTCACCAGATGCTTGGTTCCCTCTGTGTTTACCTTATAAAAGTCCTCTGCATGCAGGCACTTCGTTGCGCCGGCTGCATGCACTATATAGTCGAACTCGTGCGGGGCGAGCTCTTTCTCTAACTCTTCCTCTGAAGAAAGATTGAGATTGATAAAATGGATGCGCTCGTCTTGCAGATACTTTCTGGAACTGGTAGGGCGTACTGCCGCCCAGGTTTCCATGCCCTGTCTTAAGGCCTCTTCCACGATGTAGCTGCCGATAAAGCCCGACGCACCCGTTACTAGAATCTTCATTAATTATTTATAAAATTGCAATTTCGGCTGCAAAATTACAACAAAAAATCGAGTTATCCTCTATGTTATGCCAAAATTCTTTCTTTTTCTTTGTGAAATCACTTCTTTATGGCAACTTTGCTGTTGTGAATCAAGTATCTTGCTTAAAAACATATCTGTTTGTCCTATTTTTAATATAGGTAGAAAATAAAGATAGGGTATGAAGCCCACTAATGAACTTCATGCCCTATAAACTGTTAACTATAAACTCTCCCTAAGCTTCATGCTGTCTTACACCCATGCGGGCCTCTACTACGTTTACTACATAGTCGCCGAGTTTCTCGCATTCCTGGATGATATCCATATACATGGTACCGATGGCGTAGGTATAGAGATGGTTGTTTACATCGTTGATGTTCTGGCTCTTCAACTGATTGCGATAGTTGTTGATTTCGTTCTCGATGTTGAAAGAGAGGTTGGCATCGTTGTCTCCCTTATGACCTACGAGGGTGATGTTCATCTGGGTAAGAGCATTGTCGGTAAGCTCCATCATCTGGTGCATGTGCTCATACTGTGAAGTGATGAAGTCTTCCTTGCCCTTGAAACGGCGGTTCAGCGTGCGTGCAATGTTGAAGCAGCTGTCACCGATACTCTCAATTTCAGAAATCTCACGGAGCATGGCGCGAATCTTTGCCTTGGTCTCGTCTGAAAGATGAGAATCGCTCACCTGGTCGAGATACTTGGCAATCTCAATCTCCATGTTGTCAGAGATACCCTCGTATTTCTCAATGCGGCTATAGAGTTTTACAAACTTATCTTCATTGGTTTCGCCAAGAAGCGTCTTCACCATACCGAACATACGCTGGATGCGCTCGGCAAAGCAGTGGATTTCCTTCTGAGCCTCCAAGACAGAGATTTCCGGTGTCTTCATGATACCGCTCTGGATAAAGCGCAGGCGGAAGTCGTCTTCGTCGGCATTCTTCTTAGGACGGATAATCTTGCATACCAGCTTCTCTATCTGTGGAATGAACCATACCAGGATAAAGGTATTGGCGAGGTTGAAGGTGGTATGGAAGGCGGCAAGCACAAAGGATAGCTTGGTTGCATTGGCTACGAAATGAGGATCAGTCTTCTCCATGGCATCGTCGAAACCTACCCAGCCGCAAACCAGATGGATGAACGGGTGGAATATGCAGAGTATCCAAAGCACACCGAAGATGTTGAATACCATGTGCGCCATCGCCGCTCTCCGGGCCTGGGTGTTGGCGGTGAGCGCTGCCACGTTGGAGGTTACGGTTGTACCGATATTCTCACCCATCACAAGCGCAATACCCTGATAGATTGGCAATACGCCGGTAGAGCAGAGAATCATCGTAATCGCCATGACGGCTGCCGAACTCTGCACGCACATAGTGAGTATACTACCGATAATCAGGAAGGTGATGGTAGTTTGGAAACTGTGAGGGTCGAAACTTGCGAAGAATTCAAGAACTGGCTGATTATGAGCCAAATCCATGTCGATACCGGTTTGGCGTAAAGTACCCAAACCGAGGAACATAAAGGATATACCGAAGATGAAGTCGCCGATAATCTTGCGCTTCTTGCTGTAAATCAGGATGATGGCGATGAAGAATGCCGGCCATACAAAATCTGTGATGTTAAACGAGAAACCGGCACTCATGATCCATGCGGTGAGCGTGGTTCCGATGTTGGCGCCCATGATAACGGAGATAGCCTGGGCTAGGGTAAGGAGACCTGCGTTAACGAATGATACGGTCATCACCGTTGTGGCTGTAGAAGACTGCACCGCTGCGGTGATGAGCGTACCCGAGAGGATGCCCGTCAAACGATTGGTGGTCATGGTTCCTAACACATGGCGGAGCTGTGGTCCTGCCATCTTCTGCAAACTGTCGCTCATGGACTTCATACCGAACATCAGTAGGGCGAGTGCTCCAATAAGCTTAAAAAATATCCAAATCGACATATAATAACTTAATTAATGTTGTCAAATACATCAAGTTTCCGAATTTCTTCGTAACTTTACACTCTGTAGGCGTCTCTCTTCTAAAAAGAGTAAGCCGATGCTCAAAAAGCACCTTCGGGGGCTTCGAGAGCGGGTAGATTAGTTTAATTTTGTAACATAGTTTTAATACAAATGAAACAAGTAATTCAAATCCGTTGCAAAAATAATAAAAAATCTCAGAAAGTAGAAATCGGAAGCACACTTTTTGATATTTTTTCTGCATTTGACCTCAAAATGACCCACGGACCGGTGTCTGCAAGGGTAAATAACAAGG
>CAVBFV010000239.1:0-5008 GCA_963594575.1 Lachnospiraceae bacterium
TGATGGATGCTTCTTGGTTTGCCTTTTCTCCAGGTTCACTCCTCAAGAAGGTGGCTGATGATTTAGTTCCAGATGATGAAACAGGTGGAGATATCGTTGTTCCAGACCCGGGAGAGGGTGGAGACGTAGTAGTTCCTGATCCGGGTGAAGGCGGTGATGTCGTGATTCCTGGCGGTGATGGCAGCGAAGGCGGTGATGTCGTATTGCCTGGTGATGGAGATGATGGTGGTATCGTTATCCCTGGTGGGGACGGTGGTGATTTTCCATTCTTCCCAGGTGAAGATGATGCAGCTTCCTACGATCCTCTTTATACTTTGGCATACAAGGGTGAAGGCATGACTGGAATTGCCAAGTACAGCAAGTTGACTCCTGAGTTTATGTTCGAAGATTCCTATTACTTCATGCGCCTTGCCGAAGTTTATTATATCGCTGCTGAAGCAGAGGCTCGTTTGGGTCAGTATGCTAAGGCTCGTACGCTCTTGGCTACAGTCATCGAACGTGCTGGATATACTGAGGACGATGTGAACGCTATTGCCGACGGTGAATTGCTGGGTGAAATTCTCAAGCATAAGTTGTGTGATATGAGTAACGAGAATCTGGAAGAGTGGTTCGATCTTTGCCGTTATAACCGTCAGGGAGGTTTCGAGAGTTGGACTGAAGATGAGAAGGCAGAACTTCCTAGCTTCCGCCGTTATCTTCTTCCTATACCAAAGGCATCTATGGGTGCCAATAATCTTCTCGTTCAGAATCCGGAATATGTGAATCAATAAACATAATAAAAATAATAATATCGAGAAAAAATGAATAAGATGAAAATGAAAACTTGCATGATGACACTTGCCGGTCTTGTACTTGCAATGGCTGCCAGTGCGCAGAATTTTGAGATGAAAGGTAAGGTTAAAGGTAACGTGGACGGCTGTTCTGTCATGTTGCAGAAGTATGGATTGGAAGGTGTTACCAATCTGGATAGCGTTACAATCAAGAATGGTGAGTTCACCCTCAAGGGGGTAGTTAACCAGCCTGAGCAGTATCAGATGGTTATTGATATGAACAAGCCTGGTACAGCTGAGCCTGACTATCAGAAAATATTCTCAACAAGAGTCTATGTAGAGAATAAGCCGATGACCTACGATGTAGATCTTACCGGTTTTCCTGCAGAGCGTGATATGAGTATGATAGAGCCTGTAGTAAAGGGTTCTACCACCCAGGATATATATCAGGCTTATTTAGAACTGATGTCACCTATTCAGGACAAGATGCACAAGATGGATGATAGTATCAACCAGACTACCGATTTGGCACAGCGTGTAGCACTTGCCAAGGAAGCCATCAAGTTGCAGGAGGAAATGCGCCATCAGACCAGTCTGTTTATCCAGCAACATACCACTTCTCTGGTAGCCTTCGACTTGCTTCTCGAGAGTTTCTCTTCTTTACCAACCCCATATACCTCTCAGCAGATTGACGAGATGATGGGCTGGTTGAAGAACGACTGGAGTTCTTCTGCACAATATCCGATGCTGCAGATGCAGGCAGAGATGGCAAAGCATACAGCTATCGGCAACCATTATATCGATGGTACCGTTGTCACTCCTGAAGGCAAGCAGGTGAAGCTTTCTTCACTTATCAAGAAGGGTGAATACACCATGTTGGAGTTCTGGGCTTCCTGGTGTCGTCCATGCCGTCAGGAGATTCCACATCTCAAGAAGGTACACGAGAAATACAAGGATTTCAACATCATCAGTATTTCCGTAGATGAGAGAGATGCCGACTGGAAAAAGGCAATGACCAAGGAAGGAATGACCTGGACACAGGTTCGCAATCCTGAAGGTTTTGGCGGTATGGTGATGGGCGAGTATGGCATCAATGGTATTCCAGCTTGTCTCATCCTAGATAAGGATGGCAATTTCTATAAGACCAACATGCGTGGTGCTTATCTTGATGCTTTCTTATACGATTACTATAAGAAATAAAATAGTTTAGTGCATAAAAATATTCCCCGATATGAATCCTCACTATTCCTGCAGGATTCGTATCGGGGAATTTTGTTGATGAATTGTATGAAGGATAGATCTTCGCGAAATGAAAATCCATCATTGTTATTTACCATGCCTCCAGTTTATCTGCAATCTCTGGCATCTTATCCTTGGTGAATACAGGATTCTTACCTTCCTTCTTCTGTTGGCGATAGTCTTTCAACAGGAAGACGGCCTGGCGGGAAAGCAGGACGATGGCTACGAGATTGCAGAGGGTGAGAAGAGCCATCGTGATATCTGCAAAACTCCATGCAAAATCCAGAGATACTACTGCTCCAACCATTACCATTGCTGCTACAGCAAGACGATAGACAAATACACCCAGCTTGGAGTCCCTGATATATCTCACATTGGTTTCTCCATAATAATAATTGCCGATGATGCTGCTAAAGGCAAACAGCCATATCATTACCGCAACAAACGGATTGCCGATGCTTCCGATTTCGTGGGTCAGGGCATCCTGGGTGAGTTGAATTCCATTTGAAGCCGTAAGATCCACACCGCTCACCAGAATGATGAAAGCGGTGCAGGAACATACTACCAGCGTATCTGTAAAAACACCCAAAGCCTGTATCAATCCCTGTTTTACAGGATGACTGACTGTAGCTACCGCAGCAGCATTCGGTGCACTACCTTCACCTGCCTCATTACTGAACAGACCTCGCTTGATACCCTGTATCACAGTAACACCAAGAACTCCGCCAGCAGCCTGATTGAATCCGAAAGCATTCTCAACAATGGTAAGCAGAACCTTTGGCAGACTGGTGATATTCCAAACAACAACACCTACAGCTATCAGAAGATAAATGACAGCCATCACAGGAACCACGGTAGAAGAGAACTTAGCCACTCTATGGATGCCACCGAAGATGATGAGCAGGGTGAGTACAGTGAGGGCAATTCCCATGGTGGCAGGCTCGATGCCAAAAGCCTTCTGCCATGCCAGACAGATAGTATTGCTCTGCACTGAATTATAGGCAAAGCCGAAGGTAATGATCATCAGCACGGCAAAAAGAATACCCATCCATCCTTTTCCCAAACCATACTTCATATAATAGGCCGGTCCGCCATAGAAAGATGTTTTGCCTTTCCGCTTGTAAAGTTGGGCGAGAGTTGATTCTATGAAAGCTGATGCTGAGCCCAGTAAAGCCAGCATCCACATCCAGAATACGGCTCCCGGTCCACCGATGCTGACAGCAGTAGCCACACCAGCAAGGTTACCGGTTCCAATACGGCTAGCCAATGCTACCACAAATGCCTGGAAGGAAGAGATGTGTTTCATTTCTCCATCCACTTTCACCTCCATCGACAGTTCATCGTGTCCTATCTCTTCCGGTTGTACCTTGTCGGGATGAATCAGCAGCCTGATCATCTCTCTGATAAGGCGGAACTGAACGAAACGGGTACGCCAAGTGAAAAACAGGGCACAGCATATCAAGACGGTGATGATGATATACGACCAAAGGAAATCGCTAACCTGAACTAAAATGTTTTGTATTGAATCTATCATTTATCTGTTTAAACCTTATTATTTCTTTACTTTTTTATAACCTTCAGAACCTGGTCAGCAATACTCTTCATTCCCTTGATAGTAGGGTGACCGTTTTTCTTGTCAATAGCATGAAGAGCAATGACAGGAACCTGATATTTGTTGCAGATCTTTTTTACCGACTCATTGATTACATCCTTGAGTTCAGAGTTTAAGATGAAATATACCTCTACATTTGGATAATGCTGTCGTATATCTGAAAGCAGCTTGGCCATGGCTGGGCGGAAACAATACAAATCTGCGCGCTTCCAGTCGCTATACTGATAGTTGCCGAGCGGGGCATCAGCCCAGTTGTCATTCGTAGCACCGCAAATCAGGATGATATCCGGATTGCCAAGCAGAGAACTGCGGGTGATGAAAGAACGGTCGGTATAATCTTCGTCACGATAGCCAGTGTTGCAGATGGTAGCACCAGAATAGGAATTGATATTTCCCATCTTATAGCCTCCTTCCTTGATAACTTGCCACCACCAGGTTTGCTCTACCTTATTAACATCTGTAGTTTTTGCCGGAGTAGTAGGGGAGTACCAGGTGGCATAACCTTTAGGAATGAACCCCTCGAAGGTGGAATATGAGTCACCGAGAACGGCAACGGTTTGCTTCACCTGTGCCATGAGTGGCATGAAGGTGAGCATAATGAAGGAAATGATAATCGCAAATCTTTTCATGATGCTTGTTTTTGTTTTAATGATTCTTATGTGATTCTGCTGCAAAAGTAATATAAATATGTGAAAAAACAAAAGCATCAGGACAAAAAATGCATAATTTTACCATACATATCGTTTAAAGTAAGGAAGCCCCTGGTTCCAGACTTCGGTCTGGGCCAGAGGCAACCCGTTAAAACAAACTTTATGTTTCCGCATCTATTACTCTATCCTGAAACAATCTTCTTACCTAAATCGTATTAATCAGTTTGATTCTTTTCGTAATCATGGTGCAAATATAGTGATTTTTTTGAAACAAGGTGTCCAGTTGCCCCCACTAGGTGTCCAGTTGCTACAAAATAGGTGTCCATTTGGTGGGCAAATGGACACCTTGTATAGGTTTGTTAACATCCGTTTACGTATTTTGCGTTTTAAATTCAGAATCTTGTCTGAAATATGAAGCCTGTTTCAATGGCCATTGAAAGTACTTACGTTGGCAATCGTAAGTACTTTCGTTGGCCAACGAAGCTATATGTGTCAGAAAACAGGTATTTCTTTGCCTCATTGCATGGCATTTTTTTGTTACACATTATATAATATATGCGTGCGCGCACACCTGGGCGCACGCATGCAGGCGTGCGTATATATATAATAAGGTATACATCGAAAATAGCCACTTTTAAATCTTTAGAAGTGTTAAAAGCGCACTAAAAAAGCAACTTTTTTACGAAAAGATTTGGTGGAATGGAAAATAGTTAGTACTTTTGCACTCGCTTTTGAGA
>CAVBFV010000240.1:0-4968 GCA_963594575.1 Lachnospiraceae bacterium
TCTTTCAGTCCCACTTCGGTATCCACGAAGGCAATATTTCTGCTTCTGGCATCTTTCTTCTTGATGTCAGAGCTTACGCTAAGATTGTTCTTCCTTCCAAAGAGGCGACTGAATATTGACATAATCTTCGATGTTTATATTTTCACCGCAAATGTACAATTAATATTTGATATATGCAAATAATCAAGCGCAATTATTTTCTTTGAAAGCTGTTCTTATACAATCCCAAGAGGCTCGTGAGGATATCTTCAAGGCAGATTAATATGCTCCCAATACCCTCCAGTCGTCTATGAGTTTGAACAGTCGGGGCATGGCTGGCTTGTAACTGTCGGGATAGGTGAGGGAATAGACGAAGAGTATTCTGCCACTTTTGATGAATTTATCGTAATGACTGTAGCCATCTACTCTTACTCCGTTTTCATAGACAGGACCGGAGAGGATGAATGCTTTATTCGATGCCTGCATCGTCCGCTCCGAATGAAGCTTCTGGGCAAGAGAATCGGCACAAGCCTGGAGTGTGTTGCTATAGTTGGGGGTAACGTAACTCTCCAGGATGATGTTGGCATGATTGGTGAATGAGAAGCGGGCATAGCCCTGGTATCCCGATACTGATGTGTCCTCCTGCTGGAAGAAGCAAGGATACTTGACAACGTAGCCGAAGTCCGGGTCATTGTATTCCTTCATGGGTGCCATCTCTACCTTGGTCTTGAAATCCGACATGGGGGTATGTTCCTCTTTCGCAACCTCATGATGATAGTTGATAATGAAGTTTATCATCATCAGCAAGACAACTGCTATCAAAAAAATCTTCTTCATATCTTTGCCACTTTTATATTTTAGCAGCAAAGGTATGAAGAAGATGGGAAACAGCCAAATAATAAGTATGACATTTGGCTGACATTTCTGAACTTATCTGATAATCAGTCGGTAAGACTTGCCTCTTTCCGACTCAATCATGAGGTTGCTATTCTGCTCAATCACAGGTTTGATACGGCGAATCAAGGTGTAGAGCGTTTCGCTGGCATCCGGTTTCTTGGGCCAAAGAGCATCACAAATCTCCTGTTTGGAGAGTTGATGATGCGTATTGTTGAAGAAGAGTTGCATCAACTGGTGCTGCATCGGAGTAAACTTGATGGCTTGTCCGTTTTCCTGATTGTAGAAGGAATCCTCGTCTTGAGAATAGCACATGGTGCCGAACATATCGGCCTCATGATTCCAGGGTTGTTTTCTGCGATGATAGTATAGCGATGCAATAGCCCAAATCATAGCCATGAGAGTAAGTGTCAAAGATGTCCGCTGGTTGCTCATACTTAAAACATCTGCCATCGAACAGTTGGCATAACTTTGGATGGAATGTTCGTTGAGGAGCATCTCTTTGCTGCTGAGCAGGTTGGCGCTATTTACCAACTGGGAATTGTTCTTGCCTCTTCTTCTGTCTTCCATCACATAGCAGAGATTACTGGTCGACTTCAGCAGGTCGATGCTGAGATGTGAGCGGTAGCTCTGGATGGTATCAGGCGTAATCCATTGATATTTATTTTCCTGAAGAGTCAGAGCCAAAGCTTTGTTCATATCTTGTACAATGGCATACTGTGCCTTGCGGTAGTTGCTTACGCTGGAGAATGCCGCAGACATCACAAGGATGGCGAAGATGAGGATGGAATGATATGCTTTCAGTTTCATATTATCTATTCTGTTTAAATGATATACTGTTTAAAGATTCAAATGCAAAAGTACAGAAATTCTATGAAAGATGGTATAAAACTAGATATAATATTCGTTAATTGATAAATGTCAGACTCATGTCAGCCATATTTTTCGCTTCGGTCTTCTCTTTTTGATACCTTTGCAGCTGAAAACAAGTTTTAGAAAAAGTATATGATGACAATGAAGAAAAGTAAATTGTTAACAGCTATGGTGATGCTGTGGGCATTGATCTCTTGTGTAGAAATACGTGCCCAGGAGATCCAGAAGGTATCGAATGATTCTATAGCCTTGCAAGAGGTTGTTGTGAAGGCGGCACGAGTGGTCAACAAGGAAGATGGCAAGTTGATATTCCCAAGCGATATTCAGAAGCAGCGTTCTTTTTCTGGTTTTTCGCTTTTAGGAAAGTTGGCTTTGCCTCATATCAGGGTTGATGAGGCTGGCCGTTCCATTTCTGCTACCGATCATAAAGGAGAAGTGCAGGTTCGTATCAATGGCATTCTCGCTAATATGCATGATGTGCAGATGCTGGATGTAGCTTCTATTATGAGTGTAGATTATATCGACAGTCCTGGCGTAAGATATGGAAAGAATATTGCATACGTGATAGATATTCATACCCGCAGGGCTTCATCGGGTGGCAGTTTGGGCTTCAACTTGACCAATGCGCTAACTACCAAGCTCGGTTCGAATGATGTCTATGCATCCGTCAATAGGGGCAAGAGTCAATTGAATATTTTATATGAGCAGACTTATGAGGATAATAAGGCTTCCGAATATAATGAGGATGCTCAGTATCTTCTAAATGATGGTTCTGAGTATCAGATATCTCGAAAAATCATGAATGTGGCAACTCGAAATTATGGTAATACATTGCAGTTGAAGTATAATCTGGCTGATTCTGCATTATATGTATTCCAGACAACGCTTACCACGGATTTCAGCAATCAGCCTTATACATCGAATGAGATGTGGTTTTCTGAATCTGGAAAGCCTGCGTATCCTGTTTACAGAACTAGCAAGGATAGGGATTTTACTCCTGCTCTCGATTTGTATTTCTATCATCAGTTGGGCAAGCATCAGTCTTTGTCGGCAGATGTTTTGGGTACTTATATCCACACCAAAGGAGCCTATTATGAAGATGAGGGCGAACCCTATCAGTATCAGGTAGATGGTAAGACCTATTCGCTCATAGCTGAGGCTATCTATGAAAACCGGTTGAAACCATTTACTTTTTCAGCAGGAACCAACTTAAACTGGAAATATATGGATAATCAGTATTTGGGCGATGTGGTTAGCGAGAATGGTATCCGTTCATTGGGTATTTATGGTTTTGCACAAATCAAGGGAAGTTTGGGACAATTCAAGGAAGGAATATCCCGTTTGACTTATGTGGCTGGCTTCGGGTTGAGTAATCAGTCTTATCGACAGGGCGATAAGGAATTTAGTTTTTGGCTTTGCCGTCCGAAACTCACATTGGCTTATTCCTTGACTTCTTCGTTTCAGATCCGCTTAGGAAGTGAATTATCACAGCATATTTCGCAGATAGCTATGATTTCGGATACCCGTATTCGAAAGAACAGTATGGAATGGACTGTGGGTAATCCTTCGCTTAAGCCTAACAGTATATATGAGAACTGGGTTGCGTTCTCTTTCAGTAAACCAAGGATAAATACTGATTTTACCTTGAATTATCGTATCAATCGTCATTGTAATTTGGCGAAATACACCCGCACGGAAAATGATCAGTTTCTTTATACCCAGGAGAATCAGCCCCATTGTAATATGTTGTATCTTACGAATGATACCCGCTTTGACATTATCCCCGACCACCTTATATTATCTGTGAACGCAGGTATTTACCGTTTTTTCAATAAGGGCGATGAGTACAGTCATTGTTATACCGCTTATAATTATGGTGGAACATTACAGGGGTATTGGGGAAAATGGACCTTGATGCTGTATGCTGATAACGGTTGGAACTTTATGGAGGGAGAGAACATCGGGCATAATCCTCCTTCATTGGCAGCCTCAGCCAGTTATCATATGGGTGATTTTGATTTTACGCTCTATATGCATAATCCGTTTATGGCTCATCCGAAATCCTATTCTGCAGAAATCGTCAACGCTTTGCTCCGTAAGCAGGTTCGTGGTTATGACAATTCGGACGGTAATTTGTTCCGTATCGGTGTTGCCTGGAATATCAATCGGGGAAAGGAATACCGTAAGATACAGCGGAATATCAACAATGAGGAGCGCGAAACGGGTATCTTGAAATAGGTGGCTTTGCTTTCTATATGGGTTGCATGGGCAACAGCCGGAATTTATTTCTTCCCTTTATTGATGATATAAATTCCGGCAGTAGCCAATGCGCCTGCTATCAGATACTTCCAGTAGAAGGTTTCGCCCAGACAGAGGCAGGAGGTGATGGCTCCTACTACGGGGATGAGCGAATTGTATATCGCTACCTTTCCTACGGGATTGCAGCTCAATAATTTGTTGTAGAGAGCGAAACTGATGGTTGAGATGGCAATGAGCAGCAGAAGGATAGTGATGCCCCAGAGGCTGATGACTGGCAGATAGCCACCCATTAACAATGCAGGAATCACCAGCAAGGCTCCACCGATGCTCAGCGAATAACCGGTTCCTACGAAAACATCCACCCTCTTGCTCAATCCTCGGGTCAGCAGGGAAGCACTGGCTCCACACAGGGCATTGAGGATAATCATACCATCGCCCAGGAATGTGAAACTACCGCTTTCCTTTCCGCCAAGGTTCAAGGCAAGGATGCCCAGGAAGCCGATGATGCAGCCTAAAGCCTTTCGCCACGTCATCCTGTCGCTCTTGAAGAAGATGCAGGCAAAGATAACCACCGTGAAGACGCTCATCGAATTGAGTATCGCCGAACGTGCTCCTGCATTATGCGAGAGTCCGAAATAGAAGAAAGCATAATGAAGGGTGGTGTTGAGGAGTGCATAGAGGAGAAGGAACCAGACATTCTCTTGAACAACTTTCTTCTTGAATCCGAATTTACGATGCGAGCTTCTGGCGATGGCAAGGATGATGATGCCGGAGATGAAGAAGCGGATGCCGGCAAAAAGCATCTTGCTTCCGGTCATGTCTGCTGTAATCTGATATTCCTCCATTCCCATTTTTATCAATGGGTAAGCCCATCCCCACGAGATAGCAGCCGTAAGGGCGAACAGGCTTACCCATACCGGGCGCTGAAATATACTGAGTGTATTTGTTTCTTTCTTTTCCATT
>CAVBFV010000241.1:0-4933 GCA_963594575.1 Lachnospiraceae bacterium
AAGATGCCAGAAGCAGAAATATTGCCTTCGTGGATACCGAAGTGGGACTGAAAGACCATAAAATACATGATATCGGGGCATTGCGCTATGACGGAGCCAACTTCCACCAAGCATCACAGACGGCACTGAACAAGTTCCTGCAAGAAGGAAAGGTTGACTATATCTGCGGTCATAACCTCATTCATCACGATGCCCGCTATCTCCAACTCAACGGCATACTGATAGATACCCTCTATCTCTCCCCACTCCTCTTCCCCAAGCGCCCTTACCATCATCTGGTAAAGGACGACAAACTGATGAGCGAGCAGATGAATAATCCAGTCAACGACTGCGAGAAAGCCAAGGAGCTTTTGATGGATGAAATCGCTGCATGGAATCAATTATCAGAAAGGAAGAGGAAAATCTTCACCTTGCTGCTCCAGCATGAAGAGGAATTCAGAGGATTTCTGATGTATGTGGGAGCCATCGAAAAGGATGATGCAATCAGAGACATTTCTGAATTCATTCTTTCTGAATACAAGAATCATATTTGCGCCCATGTCGACATTCCGGCTCTTGCAGCCCAGTCGCCTTGCGGCTTGGCATACGCCTTGGCCCTCATAGGCACAGACGATTACCAATCTGTTACCCCAGGTTGGGTACTCTGCCATTATCCCGAAGTAGAACATATCATCTATATGCTCTGCCATACCCTATGCACCGATGGCTGCGAGTATTGCAACCGCATGCTCGACATTCATTACAACCTGAAACAGCTCTTTGGCTATGATGCCTTCCGTACCTATGACGGCGAACCGCTGCAGGAACAGGCATCGCAGGCAGCAGTGGATGGCAAGTCATTATTGGCGATATTTCCTACGGGTGGCGGCAAGTCGCTCACCTTCCAGTTGCCAGCCTTGATGGATGGCAGAACCGTGCATGGACTCACAGTGGTTATCTCGCCTTTGCAATCATTGATGAAAGACCAGGTAGATAACCTCGCAGACCGCGGCTTCACCGATGCCGTAACCATCAACGGTCTCCTCGACCCTATCTCCCGCTCCCTATCCATCGAACGAGTACAGAGCGGAGATGCCACCTTATTATATATAGCACCAGAGATGTTGCGCTCCAAAACCATCGAGCGCATCCTGATGGCACGGCATGTGGTGAGATTCGTCATTGATGAAGCTCACTGCTTCTCTGCATGGGGACAAGACTTCCGTGTGGATTACCTATACATCGGCAAGTTTATCAAGGAATATCAGGAACGTAAGTTTGGCAAGGACGCCATGACCCGCAACCATGGTCAGACCCTGATACCCGTATCTTGCTTCACCGCCACAGCAAAACAGAAGGTGGTGCAGGACATCTGCGACTATTTCAAGCATTGGCTGGGCACCGACCTCCAGCTCTTCGCCTCATCAGCCTCACGTACCAACCTGCACTATTCCGTTATCCACGTAGATAGTGACGGCAACAAATACAATCTTCTGCGCTCGCTGGTAGAGCAGGCAGATTGCCCTACCATCATCTACGTATCCCGCACCAAGCGAACCCGGGAACTCGCCCAGAAGCTGACACGTGACGGCATATCCGCCCTGCCCTATAATGGCAAGATGGATGCTGATGAGAAGATACACAATCAGGATGCCTTCATGAGCGATAAGGTTAGAATCATCGTTGCCACCTCCGCCTTCGGTATGGGAGTAGATAAGAGCGATGTGGGTCTGGTTATCCACTACGACATCTCCGACTCTCTGGAGAACTATGTACAGGAGGCAGGACGTGCAGGAAGAGATCCACACCTCAATGCCAAATGCTATGTACTTTATAGCGATGAGGACTTGGATAAGCACTTCATCCTGCTCAACCAAACCAAACTGAGCATCAGTGAGATACAACAGGTATGGAAAGCCATTAAGGATTTTACCAAGCAGCGTCCACACGTAAGTTGTTCGGCACTGGAGATAGCCCGCCAAGCCGGTTGGGATGACTCGGTATCCGACATAGAAACCCGTGTCCGCACCGCCCTTTCTGCTCTTGAACAGAGCGGATACATAGAGCGTGGCAACAACATTCCGCACGTCTATGCCACAGGTATCACCGTCAAGAACATGGACGAGGCAAGACTGCGCCTCACCGAATCACCCCTGTTCTCTGAAGATGAGATGAAGAATGCCATCCGCATCATCAAGTCGCTCATCACCCAGAAGCATATAGCCAAGGCGCAGGATAGCGAGGCAGAATCCCGCATCGATTACCTCGCCGACATTCTCGGACTCAGCAAGCGAGACGTCATCTCTTCCGTTGAACGAATGCGTCAGGAAGGCATCCTTGCCGATACCCGTGACATCTCAGCCTATCTGCAAGACATCAGCGACAAACAACGCAAGCCTCAGCAGATGCTGGAGAACTTCGCCAAACTGGAAAGATACATTCTGGAACATATCCCGGATGAATCGCTACATATCACATACAAACAACTCAATGACAATGCCGTACATGACGGTATCAACACTTCAACAGAAAAGCAAATCCGCACACTGCTATACTTCTTAGCAGTGAAGGGATATGCACACAAGAAGGAAGACGGTGTCCGCAATCTCATCGTAACAAGAGACAAGGATATAGAGACCATTATCAAGCGATTCGAAAGACGAATTGAAGTTTGCCGATTCATTATCGAAAGACTATACAGCCTGGCTGAGGAAATAAGTAAAACTGTAACAGAAGAGAGCAACAATAGCTCTTCTGTAGATTCAAGAGAGAAACCTCTTCAATTCTCGGTGGTTGAACTTCTGAACGATCTGAAATCCAGCAGCCAGTCACTCTTCTCCGACTTCTCTTCCCTGCAGTTGGAGGACGTGGAGGAAGCCTTGCTCTATCTCTCCAAGATAGGAGCCATGAAGTTGGAAGGAGGATTCCTGGTACTCTACAATGCGATGGCGATTAAGCGCACCAAGGAACTTCGCCTGCGCTATAAGCAGGAGGATTATCGCATGCTCAATGAATTCTACAAGCAGAAGATTCAGCAGATTCACATCGTGGGCGAATATGCCAACCTGATGGTAAGGGATTATGACGCCGCCCTGCAATATGTGCAGGATTACTTTCAGATGGACTACCATCGCTTCATTTTAAAGTACTTCAAGGGCAACCGGGAGACTGAGATAGAGCGCAACGTAACACCTTCGAAGTATAAGCAACTCTTCGGAATGCTCTCCAAGCGACAGAAGGAAATCATCGACGACCATGAGTCTCGCTGCATCGTAGTCGCTGCCGGTCCTGGCAGCGGCAAGACACGTGTGCTCGTACATAAGCTTGCCTCTCTCCTGCTGTTGGAAGATGTAAAGCACGAACAACTCCTGATGCTCACTTTCTCTCGTGCAGCCGCTACCGAGTTCAAGCAGCGACTGATGCAACTCATCGGCAATGTCGCCCATTTCGTGGAAATCAAGACCTTCCATTCCTACTGCTTCGACCTGCTGGGCAGAGTTGGCAATCTGGATGAGGCTGGAGATGTGGTTAAGCAAGCCGCCGAAATGATCAACAATGGAGAAGTGGAACCCAATCGCATCAGCAAGACCGTGCTCGTGATCGATGAGGCGCAAGACATGAGCAAGGATGACTATGCCCTTGTCACTGCTCTGATGAAAGCCAACGAAGAGATGAGGGTGATAGCCGTAGGCGATGATGACCAGAACATCTATGAGTTTAGGGGTTCCAACTCGCAGTATCTCTATGAGTTGACCCAGACAGAACACAGCCGTTTCGTCGAGATGACCGAGAATTACCGCAGCCTTCGCCACATCGTGGATGCAGCCAACGACTTTGCCCGCAACATCCGCCAGCGAATCAAATCTACCCCTATCATCTCCATGAGTCAAGAAGATGGAGAGGTAAGAATCGTGAAGCATCCATACGAGATTCAGGAGAAAAAGGTTTATATGTATCAGCCTATTCTTGAAGATGTTACGCAATTACTAAGAAATAACGCTTCAAAAGAAGCCGATGCATCGTCCCACAAGAAGAACGAAACCATCAGTATCCTCACGCAGACCAATGAGGAGGCAGTCATCATGCTGGCTCTTCTTCACAGTCATGGCATCAAGGCCAAGCTGGTACAATCAATGGACGGCTTGCGTTTCTGGAATCTGGCAGAGGTAAGATACTTCTTGAAGAAGATAGATCAAGGTATCAAGGCAACGAAATCCCCTATCATCCCTGATGATATTTGGGAAGCAGCCAAGCAGCTGACAGTCCAAAAGTATGCCACCAGCCAGGCATTGCCATATCTGCGCCGCAGTCTCCAGATATTTGAACAGACCAATCGTGCCAAGTACTACAGCGACCTGAGGGAGTTCGTGTTCGAATCATCAGTAGAAGACTTCTGTGACATCTCGAAATCAGACATCGTGGTAAGCACCATCCACAAGGCAAAAGGTCATGAGTTCGACCATGTACTGATGCTCATTACCCATCCCGAGCATCCTACTGATGACATACTGCGCCGATACTATGTGGGTATGACCCGTGCCAAGCGTACACTAACCATCCACACCAACGGCAATCTCTTCGACAGCCTGAAAAGTGCCCAGCATCTCTATGATGCCCAAGCCTACGATGAGCCGAACGAAATAGTGCTTCAGCTCTCACACAAGGATGTAAACCTGGGCTTCTCCAAGCCTCACAAGGATGCTATCCTTTGCCTGAGAAGCGGTATGCCGCTAACCTATCACGACCATTGCCTCTGTCTCCCATCAACAGGCAGAGACATAGCCCAGCTCTCCATCAAGATGAAAGAGAAACTAGGCAAATGGGAGTTGAAAGGCTACAAGGTAACTGCTGCCCGAATCCGCTTCATCGTGGCATGGAAGTCAAAGGATGCACCGAGGAATGAGAAGGAATCCGCCATCGTGCTCGCAGATTTGGTGATGAAAAAATAAGGTAA
>CAVBFV010000242.1:0-4867 GCA_963594575.1 Lachnospiraceae bacterium
CAAAGAACTTCTCTACTGCATACTGGTCGGTCAAGTCGAGTTCTTTGTGAGAACGGCCTACCAGGTTGTTATAGCCTCTCTTCTTGAGGTTATTCCAGATTGCAGAACCCACGAGTCCGTGGTGTCCTGCAATATAAATCTTTGCGTTTTTATCCAACATAATTACTTAACAATTCCCTTTTCCAAATATTCTGCAAGATTGCAGCGAACTTTCTGACCGGCATCCTCGGCAGCTACCTTAGCCATATCGCTCTCTACCATGATCTTTACGAGATCCTCGAAAGAGGTGGTGTTAGGATTCCAGTTGAGCTTAGCCTTTGCCTTTGTTGGGTCACCCCAAAGGTTCACTACGTCGGTAGGACGGTAGAAATCAGGAGAAACCTCAACGAGTGTCTTGCCGATGAGTTCCTCAGGACCCTCAACGCAGATACCCTTCTCGTTCTCTTCCTTGCCTTCCCACTTCAGTTCGATACCAACATAGTGGAAAGCCAACTGGGCGAACTCACGAACTGAGTGCTGCTTACCTGTTGCAATCACGAAGTCCTCTGGCTTCTCAGCCTGGAGAATCAGCCACATACACTCTACATAATCCTTGGCATAACCCCAGTCGCGGAGCGAATCCAGGTTACCGAGATAGAGCTTGTCTTGCTTGCCCTGCTTGATGCGGGCTGCAGCCAAAGTAATCTTGCGGGTTACGAAAGTTTCACCACGGCGCTCACTTTCATGATTGAAGAGGATACCAGAGCAGCAGAACATATCATAAGCCTCACGATACTCCTTGACAATCCAGAAACCATACTGCTTGGCAACAGCGTATGGAGAATAAGGGTGGAATGGAGTGTTCTCGTTCTGAGGAACCTCTTCTACCTTACCGTAGAGCTCTGATGTTGAAGCCTGATACATGCGGCAGGTCTTCTCCAGACCGCATTGGCGGATAGCCTCCAGAATACGGAGCACACCGGTAGCATCTACATCTGCTGTAAACTCAGGGGAGTCGAAGCTCACCTGTACGTGGCTCTGTGCTGCCAGATTATATACCTCAGTAGGTTTCACCTTGTTCATTACCTGGATGATACTCATAGAGTCACCGAGGTCAGCATAGTGAAGATGGAAATTAGGTGTACCCTCCAAATGGGCAATTCTTTCGCGGTAGTCGGTAGATGATCGGCGGATAGTTCCGTGAACATCATACCCTTTTTCCAACAATAATTCAGCCAAGTATGAACCATCCTGGCCTGTAATACCTGTAATTAAAGCTACTTTTCTATTCATGTCATTATATGTTTTTAATGATGTCTTTTTATTGAATAAGTCAGAATATCTGTGGGTGAACCGGATTAAGCCTCAGCAATCAGGTTTTCAAAGTCATCACAGAATTCAGTCATCTGGTGATAGAGTAGATTGCAACCCTTATTGGATAATTCTTCATCTGGTAGCGGACCGCTGTTAATTGCTACCGTAAAAATGTTGGCTGCCACGCCGGCACGGACGCCCAAAGGAGCATTCTCTACCACGATGCCTTCCCAGGGTTTCAGGTTTCCTGCCTTCTGCAATCCCATGAGATATGGGTCAGGATTTGGTTTGCCGCGCTTTACATCATAGGCGGTTACGATATGTGCTTCATCAAGAAAATCGCCGAAGTCGTTGAGCAGTCGCATGATGAGCGGTCGCTGTCCGCTTCCTGTTACCACTCCTACCTGCATGCCGGCATCTTTAATCTTCTGCATGATTTCCTTTACGCCAGGAAATATTTCGGCAGTAGGCATCGAGTGGAATATTTCGGTCTTCACATCATACATCTTCTGTGCTTCGTCCAGCGTGATGTCGATGCCCTTCTGCTTCTTCACCATCATCTGGATGGTGTCAATGCCTCGGGCTCCTTCGGTGGCATAAGCATCAGCTGCAGTCATGTGGATATCAAACTGTTTCATCGATTCCTGCCATGCCACAGCATGGTTAGGCATACTGTTGTACAGCACGCCGTCCATATCAAAAAGCACGGCTTTAGGGTTGAATTCCCCAAAGCCGTGTTCTTTCATATATTTAAAAATAATTTCCTTCATCAACCTTTGTGTTTTAATGTTAAATGATTAGTGTTAAATGTTAAGTTTTGCCTGTCGGATAAAGGCATATGCCCCAACTTAACATTTAACATTTAACACTTAACATTTAGCTTTACTCGTTAGCCAAGCGCTCCTGAATAGCCTTGCTCTCTGCCTCATAACCTGGCTTGTTGAGCAATGCGAACATATTCTTCTTGTATGCCTCAACACCAGGCTGGTTGAATGGGTTCACCTCTTCCAAGAGACCGCTGATACCGCAAGCCTTCTCGAAGAAGTAGATCAACTGACCGAGGTAGTAAGCGTTCAACTCAGGTACGTTAACCAGGATGTTAGGAACACCACCGTCAACGTGAGCCAGACGTGTACCGAGCTCAGCCATCTTGTTCACCTCGTCAACACGCTTGCCCTCAAGGAAGTTCAAACCGTCGAGGTTCTCATCATCGTGAGGGAAGAGCAACTTCTCGTTAGGAGTCTCTACGCTGATAACAGTCTCGAAGATAGAGCGCTCGCCCTCCTGAATCCACTGACCCATAGAGTGGAGGTCGGTAGTGAAGTCGCAAGCTGCTGGGAAGATACCCTTCTGGTCCTTACCCTCGCTCTCACCATAGAGCTGCTTCCACCACTCAGCGAAGTAGTGAAGTTTAGGCTGGAAGTTGCAAACAATCTCAATCTTCTTGCCAGCCTGAGTATAGAGAGCCTGACGTGTAGCTGCATAGATAGCTGCAGGATTCTCCTCGAAAGCTACGTCCTTGCCGCAAGCCTTCTCCATCTCAGCTGCACCGGCAACGAGCTGCTTTACATCGAAACCAGCTACTGCGATAGGCAGCAAACCTACTGGAGTCAAAACAGAGAAACGGCCACCTACATTGTCAGGGATGATGAAACTCTTGTAGCCCTCCTTGTCAGCACAAGTACGTGCAGCACCCTTCTTGGCGTCGGTTACAGCTACGATTACATCCTTAGCCTCTTCCTTACCGCGCTGATCCTCGCATTGCTTCTTCAAAAGACGGAAAGCGAGAGCTGTCTCAGTAGTGGTACCAGACTTAGAGATATTGATGACACCAAACTTCTTGTCCTTCAAGAAAGAAGTCAACTCGAAGAGGTAGTCCTCACCGATATTGTTACCTGCGAAGAGGATAGTAGGATTCTTCTTGTCGTTTACGAGCCAAGCGAAAGAGTTGCCGAGGCCTTCGATAACGGCGCGGGCACCGAGGTAGCTACCACCGATACCTGCAACAACAACAACCTCACACTTTTCGCGCAAAGTGTTGGCAACAGCCTGAATCTCATCGAGGAACTCAGGAGTGATAGAAGATGGCAAATGCAACCATCCCAAGAAATCGTTACCTTCACAAGTGCCGTTCTCAAGAGCTTCCTGAGCGGCCTTAACCTTAGGCTCGTAAGCCTTTACTGCACCTTCTGCGAGGAATGATGCAGCCTTTGTAATGTTTAAGCTGATACTTTTCATTTTTCTTTTAATATCTAAATGAATGTGTTAATGTTACTACTTGAAGACAAGCTCTTCTGCCGAAACTGATGGATAGGGTGTGCCTATCTGAACGAGTCGGTCAAGAGTTTGATTTCGATTTGCGGACTGATGCGCTCGTACAATATATTATATACAGCATCGAGAATCGGCATGTTGACGTGCATGTGGCGGTTGATTTCCTTCATACACTTGGTGCCGAAATATCCTTCGGCAATCATCTCCATCTCTATCTGTGCACTCTTCACGCTGTAGCCTTTGCCTATCATGGTACCGAAAGTCCGGTTGCGGGAAAAGTTGCTGTAGCCTGTTACGAGCAGGTCGCCCAGATAAACTGAGTCGTACATGCTTCGGTCGATAGGGTGGACGGCTGTCAGGAAGCGGTGCATTTCCTGAACGGCATTCGACATGAGTACCGCCTGGAAGTTGTCACCATACTTCAGTCCGCCGCAGATACCTGCTGCGATGGCGTATACATTTTTCAGAACCGAAGAGTATTCGATGCCGATGACATCGCTCGAAGTCTTGGTCTTGATGAATTCACTCGCCAGACAATCGTTGGCGAAGGCACGCGCCTTTTCGGTATCGCTACAGCCCACGGTGAGATAGCTCAATCGCTCCAGGGCTACCTCCTCGGCATGAGAAGGACCGCCGATGCAGGCAAGGTTCTCGTAAGGCACATCGTAAACCTGATGGAAATACTCTGAGCAAACGAGGTTTTCATCTGGCACAATACCTTTGATGGCTGTGATGATGAACTTGTCGCTGAGTCGCGTCTTGAGCTTCTTGAGATGATTCTTCAGATAAGGCGATGGGGTGACAAACACGAGTGTATCGTAGTTCTGCACTATCTTGTTGATATCAGAAGAGAAGAAGATTTCTTCTACATTGAATCGTGCCGACATCAGATAGGCAGGGTTGTGCCCCATGCGCTTGAAGTCCTCGATGCGGTCATCGCGACGCATATACCAGCCTATGTGATGAGTATGACCCACCACAATCTTGGCTATTGCCGTAGCCCAGCTACCGCCGCCAATAATAGCAATTTTTCCGCAGTTGAACACTTCGTCTTAATGTTTAATGTTATATATTAATAATGTATAGTTGGAAACAAAGGCTCCCAACTATACATTTAATATCTCTTACTTGTTGGCTGCGTCAATCCAGCCCTGGATGTCGTCAACAGAAGGCTTCTCGTAGCCAAGCTTGTACTTCTTGTTGATTTCGCCGATTTTCTGCTGGAGACCCTGAGCCTTCTCTTCGCGGATATCAGAGATGAGGTTGAAGCCTGCCTTGCGGAGCACGTATGCCCAATCCT
>CAVBFV010000243.1:0-4858 GCA_963594575.1 Lachnospiraceae bacterium
TTTGCCCAGTTGTCATACTGTCCGTTCTTGTTTCTGTGCGGCATGCGGATTCTGGCTGGTGTTGCTCCCACCAGCGGAATCTTCAGGTCGTCGTGCAGACCGGTACGGTAGATACCCTTTACGAATTTCTCAGGGTTGTTGCGGTAATGGTCGTCTATGATGCGGCTCACACCGATGTTAGAACTGTACCACAGGGTCTGTGCGAGGGTCAGCATTCCGTATCCGCCTTTTCGCCAGTTGTGGTCTTTCATTTCTCTGCCGTACATTGGCCATACACCACCTGCGGTTTCTACGTGGCAGGTCGTGTCTACCACTCCGTCGTCCAGCGCTACGAGGATAGAGGCTGGCTTGAACACCGAACCTGGCTCCAGGAGGTCGCTCACGGCATGGTTGTGGATTTCTCTGTATTCTCCATCGAAACATTTCTCCATATTCACGATGGCCTTGATGTCGCCCGTAGGTACATCCATTACGATGGCTACACCCACATTGGCGTTGATTTCCTTCAGCTCATCGATGAGTGAACGCTCGGCAAGGTCTTGCATGCTCACATCGATGGTGGTCACGATGTCGGCTCCGTCAATAGGAGGGGTATCGGTAATGTCGAGGAACTTGTTACGCACCTTGCGGCGATGCACGATACCGTTGGTGCCTCGAAGGATGGAGTCGTAACTCAACTCCAGACCGAAGCGGGCAGTATCCTTGGCACCATACATGGCTCCGATGGTACGGCCTGCCAGCGAACCGTAAGTTCTGGTTCGGGCATTATATTCTTCCCAGTGGAAACCGCTCTGGTAGGGTTTCAGACGGAACACAGGGATGTCCTTTATCTCGGTGAAGGTGTTATAGTCAACACGTTTCGGATAAACCGGCCAGTGGCGGCTCATCTTGGCGCGACCTTCGGTGAGGTGTTTCTTGAAGTCAGACTCGCTCAGGTTTGGGAATATCTGGTGCAGGCAAAGACAGATGGAGTCTTGCTTGGCATCCCACAGCGAGTCGTTCTCTGCATCTTTCAGCGCCTTGAAGTCCATGAAGACCTTAAACTCCGGCAGCGAACTTGCCATCAGCTGTCCGGTGCAACTCAAGATGTTGCCTCGGTTTGGCTTTACGGTCACGGAATCCTTCTTCTGCCGTTCTGCCACCTTCATCCAGTAATCATGCTTGGCGGTCATGATGTAGAGCGCTTTACCCACTACGGCTATGGCGAAAATTGTCATGATGATGGCGATGGCGCTGTAGCGGGGCATTACTTTCTTGTGATCAAATTTGCTGCTCATTCTTCGGGTACGTTTATGATGTATGGAGGTTGGGTGGCGATGTGCAGCACGCTGTCTTTGTTGTTTTTCAGCATGTCGAGCACATTACTTTCACGACTCTTCTCTGTTATCTGGCTGCTTGTAGACAGCGCTTTGTATTTGGTGTCTTGCAGTTCTTTCTGCAGTTTGTCCAACTCGATGATATCGTTCTGGATATTGTATCGGTTGGATATGTAGATAATGACAAAAAACACGATGAGGATAACGAGCCATATCTGCCGGCGTATGATTTGTGCGGTAAGAATGTCTCCACCCAGAATCTTTCGCAGCGTAAAGCTCGATGATCCTGAAGCCTCTTCCTCTATGGCTTGCTTGGCAATCACTTCCTTGAGCGAAGCCTGTGGAGCCTCCTGCTGCTGTGGCTCCTGCTGCGGAGATTCCTGCTTCGGCGGTTCCTGTGATGCCTGTGCCTTTTCTTCGGCTATAGGCTTCTCGCTGATGTTTATGTCTTTATCGTTTATCATTTCTTTTCTGCTATTCTTAGTTTGGCGCTTCTGCTCCTAGGGTTTCTTTCCTGCTCGTCGGCATCGGGAACGATTACCTTGTTGTTCACGAGTTTGAAAGGGGTTTCTATTCTTCCGAAGAAGTCCTGCTCTATCTTGCCTTCTGCATTGCCCGCTTTCATCATGTTCTTTACGATTCTGTCTTCCAGCGAGTGATAGGTGATGACGCTGAGTCGGCCTCCCGGTTTCAGAAGTTCCGTGGCTGAGCGGAGCATCTCTTTCAGGGCGTCCATCTCGTGGTTCACTTCTATGCGCAGCGCCTGGAAGAGCTTTGCCATGTCTTTCTTCTCGCGTTCCCGCTTGAAGAGGGGCTCTACGGCTGCCATGAAGTCTTTGGTGGTGAGGATGGGCTTCTCGGCTCTTGCCTTGACGAGTGCCGAGGCGATGCGGCGCGAGTTCTTCAGCTCACCGTATAGGTAGAAGATGTCGGCAAGGGCACCTTCGTCATATTCGTTTACGATGTCGGCAGCAGTCTTGCCCGCACGCTTGTTCATGCGCATGTCGAGTGGGGAGTCGAAACGGAAGGAGAAACCGCGGGTCTCGTCATCGAAGTGGTGGCTCGATACGCCCAGGTCGGCTAACAGTCCGTCGAGTCCGTCTACCCCGTAGTAGCGCATCCAGTTTTTCAGGAATCTGAAGTTGGAGCATACGAAGGTGAAGTTCTCGTTTGCCACCACGTTGCGTTCTGCATCGGCGTCCTGGTCGAAACTGTACAGGTGCGCTCCCTCCGTCAGGCGCGACAGAATCTCTCTGGAATGTCCGCCGCCACCGAAGGTTACGTCTACATAGATGCCTCCTGGCTGTATGTTCAACCCGTCAACGCTCTCCTTGAGGAGCACCGGTACGTGATATGTTTCTGCTGTCTTTATCATATATCTTTTTGCTGTCTTATCGCATTATAATATTGCGTGCGTACTTATTAATGTATAAATTTGGGTTCAAAGGTACATAAAAATCTCCATATAGCCTTACATTTTCCCACAAAATTTATAAAACTTAATGAAAAAGTTGTTTTTGGTCAACTTCACCTTCCTGTTTCGGGCATCGCCTTTTTGTTCTCATCAAGTGTGATGTTTTTGCAAAAATATATGCAAAATGGGCTCGATTTGTCGTGATAGTTTTAAAAAACTAATAAATTTTCGCTTTTTTGCTATTTTTTTGGAAAAAATGGCACGTATTTGAAAAAGTTGAGTTACTTTTGCACTAACTTATATAAGTTTTAGCAAACATGAGTGAATCAATAGAGAAAACGATAGACATAGATAAGATTCTTAAGAGCAAGATGGGAAGCAAGGTGAAATTCGTACCGCGCTTCCTGGTTTCCTGGCTCAAGAAGATTATTCACGAGGACGAGGTGAACAGGTTCTTGTGGGAAAGCCGTGGCCTTTCGGGTACAGAATGGCTCACCGAATGTGTGCGCTATCTGAAGATGGATGTTGAAATCGTAGGCTTGGAAAACCTGCCTGACAAGAACGACGGCAAACTCTATACCTTTGTTTCCAATCATCCTCTGGGCGGACAGGACGGCGTATGTCTCGGTTCCATCATCGGCAAGCACTATGATGGCAAGTTCCGCTATCTGGTGAATGATCTTCTGCTCAACTTGCCGGGTTTGAAACCTGTAAGTATCGGCATCAACAAGACGGGTCGCCAAAGTCGTGATTTCCCCCGGATGGTGGAGGCGGGCTTCCAGAGTGACAACCACATGCTGATGTTTCCGGCAGGCTTGAACAGCCGCAAGCGCAAGGATGGAACCATCCACGACCTGCCTTGGAAGAAGACGTTTATCTCTAAGAGTGTAGAATATCAGCGCGATGTGGTGCCTATCCATTTCGGAGGGCGCAACTCTGAGCGTTTCTACCGCATCGCCCGATTTAGCGACAAGTATCTGCCGTTCAATCTCGCCATGCTGTTCCTGGTTGACGAGATGTACAGGAATGTGGGCAAGCATTTCCGCATCTCCATCGGCAAGCCGATTCCTTGGCAGACTTTTGATAAGAGCAAGTCGGCTACAGAGTGGGCGCAGTATGTTGAAGATAGGGTTTATGAACTTTAATGGTTTGCAAAACCCGGGAACATTGTTTTATATTAACAAAATCGTAGAATCATAGCATAGAAGAAGAGTAATATGGAAGAAGAAATCATCCAACCGATTGACCGTGAGCTCCTGAAAAGCGAGCTTACACCCGACAAACAACTGAGAATGACCAATAAGAGCCATAACGAGATTTACATCGTTACGGCAAAAGATTCGCCTAATGTGCTGAAAGAGATTGGTCGACTTCGTGAAATCGCTTTCCGCGAAGCGGGAGGCGGAACGGGCAAATCTATGGATCTTGATGAGTTCGACTTTGGTGACAACTGTTACAAGCAGCTGATTGTCTGGAACCCTGAAGCCGATGAGATTATCGGCGGTTACCGTTATCTCCTGGGTAAGGACTGGCTGCTCGATGAGAAGGGACAGCCTAAGCTGGCAACCAGCCACATGTTCCATTTCTCCGACAAGTTCCTCAAGGAGTATATGCCTTATACCGTAGAGTTGGGCCGTTCCTTCGTTTCGCTCGAATATCAGAATGTGCGTACCAACACCAAGAGCATCTTTGCTCTTGACAATCTCTGGGATGGTTTGGGCGCCTTGACGGTTCTCTATCCGGAAGTAAAATATTTCTTCGGCAAGATGACGATGTATCCGTCTTACATCCGTCGTGGCCGCGACATGATTCTCTATTTCCTCAAGAAGCATTTTGATGACAAGGAGAACCTCGTAATCCCGATGAAACCGCTGAAATTGGATACTCCGGAGAGTGATTTGGCTGCCATCTTTACAGAAGATGACTTCAAGGCAGACTATCGTATCCTGAACCGTGAGGTTCGCAAGTTGGGTTATAATATCCCTCCTCTTGTTAATGCCTACATGAGTCTGAGTCCTACGATGAAGCTTTTTGGTACCGCCATCAACTATGGTTTTGGTGATGTGGAGGAGACCGGTATCCTCATCGCCATCGATGAGATTTTGGAAGAGAAGCGAGTTCGCCACAT
>CAVBFV010000244.1:0-4855 GCA_963594575.1 Lachnospiraceae bacterium
TAGGCGAGGGATATTACACCGAGAAAAGGAGTAAGTTTCTCGCCTTTGCTCACCATGTTACAACTGTTGACGAGGTGAAGAAAATTGTTGCCGGGTACCGTAAGAAATATTACGATGCCCGACATTGTTGTTATGCATATATGCTAGGTCCTGAACGAACAGAGTTCCGTGCCAATGATGATGGCGAACCTTCTTCTACGGCAGGAAAACCAATCCTCGGCCAAATCACGAAATCAGAATTGACGGATATTTTAATTGTCGTCATCCGATATTTCGGAGGAGTAAAATTGGGAACCAGCGGACTCATTGTTGCCTATCGTGAAGCTGCCATTGATGCTTTGGCTCATTGCGAGGAGGTTACGCAACAGATAGAGGAAATAGTAACCTATGATTTTACTTATCCGATGATGAATGATGTGATGAGGATAGTCAAAGATATGAATCCGCGTATCCAGGATCAGACTTTCGATAATACTTGCAGCATCAAACTTTCTATCAGAAAGAGCGAGGCTGAGCAGTTGCGTTCCCGTCTGAAAAAGCTGTCGTTTGAATAGCAGATAGACAGATGAATAACTGCTGGGTAAATAAAAAGAGGGTGAATCATTAATTTATGATACACCCTCTTTTTGATGGTTATTTCTTTTGAATTTATCCCTTTTCTTCCAATTCCTTCTGCAATCTGATGATTTCATCGCGATATTGGGCAGCTTGCATGAAGTCGAGGTCTTTGGCAGCTTGCTTCATCAATGTCGTAGTATTGGCAATGCTCTTCTCCAATTCTTCCTTGCTCATACTGCGAACAATAGGGTCGGCAACGAAGGCTGCACTTTCCGGTTCCACGTAAACGCGAGGCTTGGAACCCTCGGCTCCCATCGGAACAATCTTTGCTCCTTCTTCCTTGCTAGTAGGCAGAGCTGAGGTTATTGCTTTCACAATCTGTTTTGGAGTAATGCCATGGTCGGCATTGTATTTCAACTGGATGCTTCGGCGGCGGGCTGTTTCATCTATCGTTTTCTGCATGCTGTCTGTGATGTTGTCTGCATACATGATTACCTTGCCGTTCACATTTCGGGCTGCACGGCCTGCCGTCTGGGTCAGAGAACGGTGACTGCGAAGGAAGCCTTCCTTGTCTGCATCGAGAATAGCTACGAGCGAAACTTCCGGCAAGTCGAGTCCTTCTCGTAACAGGTTGACACCCACCAGTACATCGTATACTCCTGCACGGAGATCGTTCATGATCTTTACTCGGTCTAAGGTTGCCACATCACTGTGGATATAGGCAGCCTTTACGTTGTGGTTGAGCAGGAACTCGGTGAGTTCTTCTGCCATACGCTTTGTAAGAGTCGTAATCAGAACTCGCTCGTTGCGGTGTGTTCTTGTTAATATTTCGTCCAGAAGATCATCTATCTGATTCTCACTTGGACGGACTTCGATTTCCGGGTCCAGGAGTCCTGTAGGACGAATCAACTGTTCTACAACCACGCCTTCGGCTTCTCTCAATTCATAGTCAGCCGGAGTTGCACTTACGTAGATGGCCTGCGGAATGAGATCATGAAATTCCTCGAATTTCAGCGGACGGTTATCGAAGGCTGCAGGCAAACGGAAACCATATTCTACCAGGTTCTTCTTTCGTGCCCGGTCGCCTCCATACATGGCTCCTATCTGCGGGATGCTCACATGGCTCTCGTCAACCACAAGCAGGAAATCTTTAGGGAAGAAATCGAGCAGGCAATATGGGCGTTCGCCTTCGTGTCTGCCATCAAAATAGCGGGAATAGTTCTCGATGCCCGAACAGTGGCCCAATTCCTTAATCATTTCCATATCATATTCTACACGTTCCTTGATGCGCTGTGCCTTGATTCCATCTCCAATACTCTTGAAGAATTCTACCTGTTTAACCAGGTCGTCCTGAATTCTGCGAATGGCACTTTCCTGCTGTTCTTTTGTTGTTACGAAAAGGTTGGCTGGATAAATCTCGTAATCTTCGAACGAGGCAAGGCGGTGATAAGTGAGCGAATCCACTTCTTCGATACTGTCAATCTCATCGTCCCACCATGTTACTCGCAAAACATGATCGCTGTAAGCCATAAAGATGTCAACCGTTTCGCCTTTCACTCTAAAGTTGCCCCGTTGCAGTTCTATGTCATTTCTAACGTAAAGTGCATCAACGAGTTTCCTCAGAAATTCATTTCTGTCGAGTCGCTGCCCGCGATGAATCTTGATGATGTTCTCCTGCATCGCCACAGGTCCGCCCATACCATAGATGCACGATACGGATGAGACAACGATGACATCCTTTCTGCCCGAGAGAAGGGCAGAAACAGCACCGAGTCGCAACTTGTCTATTTCATCATTGATGGCGAGGTCTTTTTCTATATATGTATCAGTCGTTGGCAGATAAGCTTCCGGCTGATAATAGTCGTAGTATGAAACATAATATTCTACAGCGTTCTCAGGGAAGAAACCCTTCATCTCCTGATACAATTGGGCGGCAAGAGTCTTGTTGTGGCTCAAGATGAGCGTAGGCTTCCCCACGTTGGCAATCACGTTTGCCACCGTAAAGGTTTTACCCGAGCCGGTTACACCCAACAACACCTGTGCAGGGTCTCCTTCAAGCACCCCCTCTGTGAGTTGCCTGATGGCTTGCGGCTGGTCGCCAGTCGGCTTATATTTTGATGTAATCTTAAAATCCATTTTCTTCCTGATTTCTTCTCAAAAGTTCTGTTTCAAGGTGCAAAATTACAAAAAAAACGCCATTAATCGTTATAAAGATTAATTTTTTACGAAAAAATGTATCTTTTCTTTTGATAATAAGTAAATTATGAGTAACTTTGCAGTTCAAAATGAGAATTATGAAAAAATTGACTCTTATTGCATCGTGTGTTGCATTGCTCTTGTCGAGCTGTGCCCACGAATATAACCAGGTATTGAAATCAGGCGATTATACTTATAAGTATGAGTACGCCAAGCAGAGCTATGCCCAGGGCAAGTATTCCCGTGCCATTCCTCTTCTGCAGGAACTGGTAACGATGAAGAAAGGTTCTACTGAGGGTGAGGAATGTTTGTACATGCTGGCTATGGCCGAGTATGGTATGAAGGATTATGAGACTGCTGCAGAGTATTTCAAGAAGTATTACTCTTCTTATCCTAAAGGTAAGTTTGCTGAAAATGCAAAGTACTTTGTGGGAGAGAGTCTGTATCAGAATGCTCCAGAGCCTCGTCTTGACCAGAGTACCACGATTACTGCCATCGCAGCCTTCCAGGAGTTCCTAGATCTTTATCCTGATGCCCGACTCAAGCAGCAGGCTACAAACCGCCTTTTTGCTCTTCAGGACCTCTTGGTTGAGAAGGAGTATAAGAGTGCCAAGCTGTATTTTGATATGGGCACCTATTTCGGCAACTGTACCAGCGGAGGCAACAATTATGAGGCTTGTATCGTAACTGCACAGAATGCGCTTAAGGATTATCCTTACAGCAACCGACGCGAGGAGTTTGCATCGCTCATCATGAAAGGTAAATACGAACTGGCAAAGATGAGTGTCGAGAAAAAGCAGCTGGAGCGCTATCAGGATGCTGAGGATGAGTGTTATGGCTTTATCAACGAATATCCTGATTCAAAGGACCGTGCACTTGCCGAGAAGTATATCGAGAAGTGCAAGCAGTACGAGAAAGAGCATCCGGAGACAGCTCTCGACCAGCTTGGCAATAATGCCAATTAAAAAAAGCATATATATAATAAGGTAAAAACAATATAATAATAATAGTACTATAATTATGGATTTCAAAAAATCAAAGGCACCAGTAAACACAGTAACTCGCAACATTATGGATCTCTGCGATGATACCCATAATATCTACGAGAGCGTAGCTATCATTGCAAAGCGCGCTAATCAGATTTCTATCGAAATCAAGCAGGAGTTGAGCAAGAAACTTCAGGAGTTTGCTTCTTATAACGATTCTTTGGAGGAAGTTTTTGAGAACCGCGAACAGATTGAAATCTCTCGCTACTACGAGAAGTTGCCAAAGCCAACTTTGCTCGCTACAGAAGAGTTTATTGAGAATAATATTTATTGGCGCGATCCTACCAAGACATCTGCACCAATGGTTCACGAGAGCGAAATTTAATATTCCAGAGCTATATGATACAGCGTAAACAGACATTATTTCTGCTCTTTGCTGTCATCGCTATTGCTATCTGTCTTTTCCTTCCTATCGCCAGCATCGCAGCTAAGACGATGGGAGGAGACACTATGGTTTATAACCTCGGAGTGGTTGGGGAGGCAGGAATGCAGATTTCAACTACTTGCGTTCCTCTGTTCCTTCTGCTCGCCGTTTCAGCCATCATAGCATTGGTAAACATCTTTTTGTACAAGAATCTGAAGCTTCAGAAATCACTCTGTTCACTTGCCATGCTTTTTGCAGGTTTATGGTATGTAGATTATATCGTGATGTTCATGGGCTTGATTCCTGTTCCTGAAGCAGAAGGAACGATGAAGTTTCAGTTTGCCGCTTGCCTTCCTTTGGTAGCAATCATATTCGAATGGATGGCAATGAAAGGTGTGAACGATGACATCAAACTCTTGAGAGCAGCAGACCGAATCAGATAAAAAATGCTAAAAAAGCATTTGAATATCGATAAAAGTTTGCTCAATTCAAATAAAAGTAGTAATTTTGCACCCGCTGTCACGAGATGGCAGCATAAAATTCAAACCTCATTATAAATTAAATTAAAATTAAGATTTAAAAATGGCAACAAAAATCAGATTGCAGCGCGGCGGTCGTAAAAGCTATGCTTTCTACAGCATCGTAATCGCTGACGTTAGAGCACCACGTGATGGTAAATTTACTGAGAAGA
>CAVBFV010000245.1:0-4828 GCA_963594575.1 Lachnospiraceae bacterium
GAGCGTTGGTAATGTGGCACTGCCAACGGATTGGAATACGGATGGCATTGAAACCAGCCTTCTTCACGGCTTGTATCATCTTCTTGGTAACAACGGGATTGCCCCAGGCTGTCTCTGCATGGATAGAGCCATCAGGGTTGCCAATCTGCATCGACTCACCATCCTGTCCAGGAGCTGAACACTCGAATTCATTGCCAAGATTCCACCCCACAACATCTTTATTCCATTGCTGGGCAGTAGGTATGGATTCGCCTACGCCATCAGAACCGTTGGATGAGTGCAACGTACTTGCTTCGCATGAGAAACATGTGAAGACGCCTATTAAAAAGAGGCTAATTTTCAAAAAGTTCCTTTTCATTTTTATGTTTATATTGTTATTGTTTCGTTTTTTAAATAACTGTTTGACTTACTTAACAGAATCTGGTTGCAAAGATAAAGAAAAGGAACTTTCAGAGGGTTAGATAACAAACAAAAAAGGTTTCAATTCAGACATATCGTCTAAACAGAAACCTTTTCTTTGAATTTAAAACTCTAATTTACAGATACTTACTTGGAGAAACTCCAAAGTGCTTTTTAAATACAGTACTAAAGTACTTCACATTTACAAAACCGGCTTTCACAGATACATCCAGCACACTATCCCCCTGTTTCAGGAAGATTGCAGCCTGCTCCAGACGTATCAAACGCATAAAATCCTGCGGACTTTGACCCGTAAGAGTCTTCAGCCTACCATAGAAAAGCGTTCTGCTCATCGCCATCTCTCTACAGAGTCGGTCGATATTAAAGTCTGTATCGCTCAGATGAGTCAACACCAGACGGGTAGCTTTATCTACAAAAGCCTGGTCTTGTGGATCCAGAACAGCTTCTGCCACATTTTCGAATGTCTGGCCTTGCTTATTCAAGACAGTATCATCCTTTTTCTCTTCAGAAGTTCCAGTAGGTTCCAAGTGTTCATCGGAAGAATCAGAACCCACAATCTGCTCGGAAGAAGCAGACCCAGAAGCAACCTCTCCTCTAACAAGAGCAAGGCTTCTGTCCATATAATACTGACTCAACCGGCGACGATTCTTCAAAATACTGGCAACCTTGCTCGCAAGAATAGCAGTATCGAATGGCTTGGCTATATAGTCATCAGCACCAAGTCCGAGTCCCTCTATCATAAAGTCACGACCAGCCTTAGCAGTCAGCAGGATAACAGGCAGCCATGATGTTTCCTTATTTTCCTTGATGCTGCGACAGAACTCATCTCCGTGCATTCCCGGCATCATGACATCAGAAACAACGATATCACATACCCCGCCCTCTTTCAAATATTTCAAGGCAGCCTCTGCACTCTCTACATCAACTACTTGATAAGAATCACCAAAAGTCATTCTGATATATTTGCGAAGATCTTCATTGTCATCGACAAAAAGAAGTGTATCCGTTGAAACATCAGCATCCTGCAGAACCGCAGAAGACACAGTCTGGCAAGTTTCATCATGCTTATCTTCAGCTAAAGAAGATTCAGTTGCAATATTTTTCTTTTCTTCTACAAGCCGAACTGAAGAATCTGTTACATGACCTAATGGCATCTTCACACAGAAAGTAGTACCCTTTCCTTCCTCACTTACGAAACTAAGCTTTCCTCCTAATTTCTCTACAAGCTTTCGTGTAAGCATCAGTCCTAATCCACTTCCCATTTCCTGAGAATTTATCGCATTAGAAGCCCTGAAGAAGGTCTTGAAGATACTCTTAATTTCGGCCTTTGGAATACCTATACCTGTATCACATACATGAATCATAGCCATCTTACCTTCAACAGAAGCCGACAACGTAACCTTTCCACCTTGAGGTGTATATTTGATAGCATTCGAGAGAAGATTTTCCAATATCAGATCCATCATTTTGACATCAGAATGAATCTGTTGCTGCGGACACGTTTCAATACACAGTTGAATATGCTTCTCCTGAGCTGCCAATACAAACTTTTCCAACTGCACACGTAAAAGCATCGGCAATTCTATATCTTGCAGGCGAACCTGTTCGGCAGACTGCTCTACCTTTTGGAAGTCAAGCAATTCTGTAACCATCTTCAACAGTTTGTTGCCGTTGCGATGCGCCATATCCAAGAATCCACGACTTTTCTCACTCAAGCTGGAATCATTAGCCAGATTATCAAGAGGAGCCAACACGAGACTCAAAGGAGTACGTATGTTATGGGCAGTATTAACGAAGAAATTGATTTTCTCATCATAATACTTTCGCTGTAAGCGCTCTTTGTAATACTGCCAGACAAAATATAAGATGGCAGCAAAAATACAGAGATAGATAATCCATGCCCACCAGGTATTCCACCAAGGTTGGGCTATATGAATTTCCAAAGTTGTTTCTCCCAATTCTCTACCATTACTTCTGCAGATAGCCTTTACATGAAGCACATAACTACCCGAAGGCAAATTTACAAATCGTGCCAACTGATTAGAAGATGGTTTACTCCAATTACGGTCGTATCCTTCCAAATAATATTGATATTGGATATCATACTGGTATTGATAATTGATACTCTCGAAAGAAACAACCAGCGTATTCTCATTATGGCTAAGTTTCAATTTGCCTTCCTTCAACATTTCAAAGAGACATTCATTCCAGTAATCGGAACGTTCGACACCTTCAACCTCAACACTATGAATACGAAGTGGAGCGGCATAATTCAAACCTTTGGCAAACATAGGAGTCAAGGCGACAACTCCATCGTTGCTGCCAAAAAGCACCCTGCCATCTGAAGTACACGCAACAGACATTCGGTTATACTCACGTTCCATTCCCTTAAAGATGTTGAGGTTTACTATCTTCCCCTGTTTCATGAACGCCAATCCTTTATCCGTACTGATCCACAAATTGCCATTAATACCTTTTATAAGTCCATAAACAGTATTAGAAGGCAAAGCGTCCTGATTAGTATAACGCTTAAACTTCTTTGTCAGGAAATCATAATCATAGAGTCCTCCTCCATCCGTTCCAATCCAGATATGACGGGAATCCTGAAAAGACATACTGTTGACAAACAAATTAATGTCTTTACCGGGATACTGTTCAGGATAAAAGAAACGACGAGGATGCAAAGGTTCACGCTTATCAATCAAATAGCCTCCATGCGAAGTTCCTACAGCAATAAAACGCTTATCCGGTGATTCCGTGATGCATTGCACTTCGTTGACAGGCAGATAGAATACCGACTTTCCCGTTCCATTCAAATTATATTTATCTGAAGGGAAACAAGCCATATCTCCATCCAAACATCCCACCCAAATATTACCATCGCTATCAGTTAAAAGACTGAATACGTAATCACTCTTCAACATTCCTGTTTCCACAGAATAAGCAGGCATACTAGTGCCATCAGCATGAACCTGATATACGCCATTTCCATAGGTACCAACCAGAATTCTGCCGTCTACAGTCTGACAAATCGTAAGCGCCACTTTATTATATAATCCATGATGCCAAAGACGAGTCTGCGCATCATAAACACTTACTCCTTTATCTGTGGCATACCATATTTTCCCATCACGGCTTTGGAAAACATCGTTCACACAATTATCTATCAGTGATTGATTGTTGAGATATTCATGTGTGATATATTCCAATGTATGTTTCATCGGTATTGCCAAATCTACTCCTCCCGAGTAAGAGCCTGTCCATAAATCGCCAAAACGATCGCAGCACAAGGTATATAATCCATTACCATTCAACACGTTACCAGGGCGTCCGTCTGTATCAAGCAAGAGCTTGGTTTGTTTGTTCGAACTGTCATAAGCATATATTCCAGCTCCATCTACAGCCATCAGAAGAGTCTGTTTATCATATAAAATGATTGAACGTACTGGAATTTTAGGAATGTTTTGCAAAGATTGGAAATCAGCAGATTTTATCAGCTTCCAAGTACGATCATCCACTACTTTAACTCCTTCGTGAAAAGTACCCAGCCAGATACGATGTCCCACAATATCATGATAAGAGGATACTACAGAACTGCCACTAATCTTCTTTTCTAACTTCCGGGCAGACATCGAATAGCAATAAACATCTTTAAATGTTCCTATCAAGAGTTTCTGACCTATAAATTGGATATGATTAATATAGGTATTTTTCAATACAAACCTACCCTTAGCTGTCTCCCGAACTATCTCCTTTCCATCAGTTGCTGCTGATAAGCAATAAATGCCTCTATCCATAGCTAACCAGAAATTGCCCTTTTCGTCTACCAACAGTTCGTTCAACACGATACTTCCACCTAAAATATGCTGAAGATTACATTTCAAAACAAATGTATCTTTCCTCTTATCATATATATACACCTTTCCCTTGTTGTCGTAGGCGTAAATCAGATGTTGCGCATCCTTAGTCAGTTTAATACTTCTACCACTAGCATCACTATAAGGCATCTCTGTGTATAAAGTATAATTGGTTACTTGTTGCCCATTATATCGGTCAACTCCACGCTTAGTACTTATCCACATGGCACCATCCTCTGCCTCGACAATAGAATAGACTCGAGGGCTGGAAAGACCATTGTCAGCATTGAGATTGGAAAGCATGAACATATTTCTGGAAATATGCGCATATGCCTGAAGAGCCGATGCCAACAGCAGCAATATAATGAGAGTACAGGATTTATATCGTTTCATAATTCTTTCATTGATCTTATTTGGGGACAAAGATAATACAAAAAAATGAAAAACAAATAGAATAATGAGATAAAATGAAAAAAATCTATTATCTTTGCAAGATATTAATATAAAGATATAGACTATGATCAAAAGATTATTATCCTTTCTAGACGCAT
>CAVBFV010000246.1:0-4824 GCA_963594575.1 Lachnospiraceae bacterium
CTCTCCCTCACCTATCGTTTCGGCGGCTACAAGGCCAAGCAGCATGAAGAAGTAGATACTTCCAGATTCGGGAAATAAAAACGAGAAAAGCTCACCAAGACCATCAAAGTCCTGGCGAGCTTTTCTCTTTTCATATACTCTATTCAAGTTTCTTTACTTCAAAATATTGACATATCCCTTATTCTGTACCAATTCAGAATTTAAATCGATGCATTTCTGAGGAATCGGGAAGACTGTGGTGTAGCCGGAGGATTCACCCTGCAGAGGCGTACGGAGATCGTAGGCAGCGGTGAATTTGCCGAAACGGATGAGATCCTGACGACGCCATCCTTCCCATACCAACTCCAGCAACCGCTCTTCCAGAATGTTATCGAGCGTAGCCTTACGGTAAGGCATTCCCACACGGGCACGAATCCTATTCAACTCCTCATCACCATTCTCTCCGTTTCGGACCTTTGCCTCTGCCTTCATCAATAAAGCATCTGCATAGCGGAAAAGAACTATGTCGTTACTCTGCAACTTGCCGTCCATATAAGAGGTTCTATCCACCTCATACTTCGCCATTCTCGCTCCAGCCGTCTTGACAAACTTACTGTTGGTCAGGTTTTGAGCCACTTCAAAAGGCTGATACTCCAACGGCTTTCCATTATCCATCAGCAGTTCATGACCATCTACCTTTACCACTCCCGCCACAAAGTTCATCTTGCAACGGGCATCTTCATCAGCCTCGCCATAATGATTGGCTTTCATCGTAGAAATCGTGGCACAGGTACCATTCTCACTTCCCCATCCCAAGGCACCGCCATGCGTATAATGATAGGAGCGGAAGAGGTAATGGAACTGGTTGGTGTAGATATTCTTATCCATAGGAATCGTGAAGATATTCTCCTTCGATGTCTCATTATGCGTAGAGAAATTGAATGAATCATCCGACTCCAGGACATAGCCTTCTTCTGCCAGTTTATCACAATAATAAATGCAGGTTTCCCAGGCATTCAACTTCCTGCAGTCCACCTTATCGCCATTACGCAAAGAGGCATCAGAAGCCGGCACAGAGAAATGAATGTCACTTCCCTTCGGACGGTTCGCATAACCCTGGGTCCAGTCATCATACATATAGATTTCTGCATTCAAAGCCAATTTCGCCAACAGGAAGTTGACTACCGGCTGGGTGATGCGGCCATAATAATTGCCTTCCTTATTGCTGTGCTGGTCGGGAAGAGAAGGCAATACCTGCTGCAACTCCTGAAAGATAAAATGAAAAACAGAACTGCGATCCGTCTGACCTTGGAACAGACTGGAATAGCGCTGCTCATCAGTGGAAAGAACCAATGGAACCCGACCGAACATGTCCATGGCATAGTAATAGAACATAGCCCGTATGGCTCTTACCTCTGCGCGGTATTCCTGCTGCTGTGCGGCAGAAAGCAGCCCCGACTTGCTGCTGATAATATCCAAAGACTTATTAGCCAGCACGATAACCTTATAGATATACTTCCATGTATCATAAAGAGACTGGTCATCGGCAGTCCACCGATGCTGGTACATGGCATTCCAAAGGCCACCATCATACCAGTCGCCGCCTCGAATCGGAATCATCGCCTCATCGGTGGTCAGCGTATTGTAATCGTAGATGCCGCGGCAGGTGCCCTGGATGCCTTCGCTCTCGTTGGCGCCACCTATATAATTATAGAGAGAAGCCACGGCATTGATATAAATATCAGATGCAGAACCATAGATGGCATCCTCGTCCAACTGATCCTTAGGATGTTCGTCCAGGCAGGATGTCATAGACAATGCAGCCAGCAGCAGAAATAAAAATCTATATCGTTTCATAACTTTCTGATTTTAGAATTGAACACTTAAACCCAATGAGAAGGTTCTGTAAACAGGATAAGTCCTTTTATCATCGATACCCATCGTACTGTTCACCACGTAGCTGTTAATCATCGGAGTCAAGCCGCTGTAACTGCTGATGGTGGCAAGATTGTTGACACTCGCCGATACTCTGAGCGACTGCACCACGCCCTTGCTGATAGGAATATCATAGCCCAGCGTAAGATACTCGAAGTTGAGATAATCGCCCTTCTCCAGCCAATAATCGGAAACATTCTGGTCAACGATATTCTTCTCAGGCGCTCCCTTCAGCACATTATAATCCGGGAAGCTCGACATATTGGTATAGGCCAGTCCAGTACCATTGAATATCTTATGTCCGAAGGCTCCGTTCATCTGTAATGAAAAATACCAGTCGCGATAACGGAAACTGATATTGGAGCCCAACGTTACCTTTGGAGTAGCCTGACCGGCGATATATCTGTCGCCTCCATCACTCAAATCTACGGTTCCGTTCTTGTCCAAATCTTCAATATCATAGCGGTAATGTCCGTTTCCATCTTCAATGATTCCCTTGCAATGAGGCAGATAGAATACGCCCAGCGGCTGACCTACTATCTGATAGACCACATTGTTGTAGCCGCCATGCTGACCGGCACCCGACAAGGCACCCATCGCAGTAATATCGGCTGCCGACATTTGCATTCCGTTATATTCACCACTCAGCGAGAGGAGTTTGTTCTTCTGCCAGGAGAGATTCATATTGATATTCAGTTCCATATCCTTCTTCTGGATAGGGGTGAAGGAAACACCTACCTCCAAACCCTGGTTGCTCATAGAACCCAGGTTTGCCAGCAGCTTGTCATAGGCGAAAGGCGGAACCGACACATCATAGGCATAGAGCATGTCGGTGGTCTTGGAATAGTAATATTCTGCCGTCAGAACCAGCCGGTTGTTCCACAAGCCCAGATCTGCTCCGATATTCCAGGTAGCGCGGGTTTCCCACTTCAAATCAGGATTGTTATTGCTAATCATTCCCATCGTAACCGTAGGAGAACTGTTCACCGAAACAATGCCGTTCTGCCGCACCGTATTCAGGGTGGTATAAGAAGAGATTCCGCCAAGATTACCAGAACGTCCGTAGCCCGTACGCAGTTTCAGCATGGTGATTTGCCTGAGAGAACGGAGCCATTTCTCCTGCTTCATATCCCAGGAAAGAGAGACGGATGGGAAGAAGCCCCAGGTATGGTCATTGCCCACCATCGAAGAACCGTCGCCACGCATGGAAACCGAAAGGCTATACTTATTATATAAGGTGTAGTCGATATTACCCATCACAGAAGCCAGGGTCGGGTCTTCGTAGTTGCTGTCTGTTCCACCGAAAGGCCGTGATGCGGCTGCACCTATGTTATGGTAATACATATCGTTGTTGGTGATTCCCTTCGCAGAAGTCCAGAATCCCGTTCGGATATCCTTCTGATATTCTGCACCCACCATTGCCTTCAGATTGTGGATTCCCCACGAATGCTGATAGTTAAGCGATACATTGGCAAGCCAGTTTTCGCTCTTGAATTCTCCACGATAGAGATTGCCCTGTGCCCAAACCCAGGTAGGACAGAACTGGTTATTCTCGTTGGAAGCATAACTGTATGATCCGAAGGCTGAAACGCTCAGAGAGTTTGTAATATCATAGTTCAACTTCAGATGGGCATTGAAGTTCATGTTCTTCGTATCATTGCGTTCCTTGAGCAGGGCGCCGGGAGGATTCACCTGAGATGCAGCCCCATTCTTCACCCAACTGCCGTTCAGCTTATCATAAGGATAAGTAGGATTCATGGCATCGGCAGAATAGAAAAGCATCTGACTGTCGAAGATATCATTGTTCTTGAAAGATGAGCCGAACACACCAAAATCTCCCGTCAGTTTATCACCAAACGCCTTCTGGGTGACATCAATCTTAGCCACCAGATTGCGATAGCCCTTACTCCGGATAATCGTGTTATGGTCGATATAGCCGAAGGAAGCGCGGTAGTTGCTCTGCGGAGTGCCACCGCTGAAGGCCAGATAATGGTTCTGAATATTTCCGGTTCGGATAATCGCCTTGCGGAAATTGGTATCATATCCCTTATTGTTATACTCCAGCCCATACTTCTGTGCAGCAGCTATGTATTCGGCGGCATTGAGCATCTCCATACTTTTGTACATCGCCTCTATACCATAGTTTCCCTCGTAAGAAATCTGAAATCCCTTACCCGTACCCTTCTTGGTCTTTACCTGGATAACGCCCGAAGCACCACGGGAACCATAGAGTGCCGTTTCGCTGGCATTCTTCAGTACCGTAAAGCTCTCGATATCGGCGGGATAGATTGTGGCAAGCGTTGCCACATCAGATGTAACACCATCAATAATCACCAGAGGATCATTTCCGCCCATGATAGAAGTTGTACCGCGAACCCGGACGGAGTTCAACATAGCAATACGGTCAAGACCATTGGTAGTGACGTTAACACCTGCCGTCTGTCCGCTCAAGGCATCCAGGGCATTATTGAGTACACCCTTCTTCAGAAGTTCAGGCTCCACTACACTCACCGAACCTGATAAGCGCAAGGAATCTAAGCCTTCGATGTTCACAGACTGAGCACAGAGGGTTTGGGGTGCAAGAATCATCGCACCCATCGCATAAAATATGGTTTTTAACTTCTGTTCCATAACTATTTCATCGTTTAGTCAAGGTTCAAATCGATTTTCGATTGCAAATATAATAAAAAAGAGTGATTCAAAGTACGTTTTCTTGAAAAAACTTCAAAAAAAACAAGCTTCTTGGAATTATTTAGTTGGTGACAAAGTTACACTTTTTTGTTGAGATAACCGCATCATCTGGCAGAAAAGTTTAAAATATTTATCCTTTCGTGCCAACTTTACCACTTCTCTTTCGCTGGCACATAAGTTGCAAAAACCGAGAGTGAAAGCTGAAGCAAAAAGATGAAG
>CAVBFV010000247.1:0-4803 GCA_963594575.1 Lachnospiraceae bacterium
ATAATAAAAAATCTCAGAAAGTAGAAATCGGAAGCACACTTTTTGATATTTTTTCAGCATTTGACCTCAAAATGACCCACGGACCGGTGTCTGCAAGGGTAAATAACAAGGTTGAAGGCATGCATTATCGTGTTTATAATTCTAAAGATGTAGAATTTCTTGATATGACTTCTTCATCCGGTTCGCGTGCATATACCCGTACCCTCTTCTTTGTTCTCTGCAAGGCGGTACAGGACATTTATCCTGCTACAGATGTGGTGATTGATATTCCCGTATCGAATGGTTTCTACGTAGATATCCGCCTGGGCAGACCTGTTGTAGATGAAGATGTGAACATCATCCGCCGTCGCATGCAGGAGATTATCGATGCCAGAATGCCGATACGCCGCTTCACCGTGCCTACCGAAGAGGCTGTGGCGCTGTTCCAGGAGAAAGGGGATGTGGAAAAGGTGAAGCTGCTCAAGACATCGGGCTCTATCTATACTACCTATTATAAAATAGGTGATTATGTAGATTATTACTACGGCACGCTGCTCACCAATACCTCGCAGCTCTATCTCTTCGGGCTGGAGAAATATTATGATGGCATGCTTCTGCGCATTCCTTCGCTCAAGAACCCGGATGTGCTGGGCGAAATAACCCGACAGGACAAGATGTTTGAGATATTCAAGGAGCATCATCGCTGGCAGAGTATCCTGGGCATCAGGACTGTAGGCGATTTTAACCAGGCGATAGATGCCAATCATGCTACCGATATCATCAATATCAGCGAGGCGCTGCAGGAGAAGAAGATTGCCAAGATTGCTGAGGAGATAGCCAGCCGCAAGGGCGTGAAACTGGTGCTGCTGGCAGGTCCTTCTTCTTCGGGCAAGACCACTTCGTGCAAGCGTCTGAGTATACAGCTTGCCGTAAACGGATTGAAACCGCTCCAGATTTCGCTCGATGATTACTTCGTGGATAGGGAGAAAACGCCGAAGGATGCTTCGGGCGAATATGATTATGAGAGCATTTATGCCCTGGATCTTGATCTGATTAACGAGCAGTTCAACGCCCTCTTCCGTGGCGAGGAGGTGGAATTGCCGAAGTATGATTTCCAGAGCGGAAAGAGTAAAAAGAGCGGCAACAGGTTGAAGATGAACGATAACAATGTGCTGGTGGTAGAGGGCATTCATGCCTTGAATCCTGAACTGACGGCTCATATCCCGCAGGAGCAGATATTCAGAGTATATGCTTCGGCGCTGACCACGATTCTTCTGGATAATCACAATTATATCCCGACAACAGACAACCGTTTGCTTCGCCGCATCATCCGCGATTATAAGTATCGTGGTGTCTCTGCCCAGGAAACCATTCATCGCTGGCCTTCGGTAAGGGCAGGTGAGAACAAGTGGATATTCCCGTTCCAGGAGAATGCCGATGCGATGCTCAATACGGCGATGCTTTATGAACTGGCTGTAATCAAGATGCAGGCAGAGCCGCTGCTGCAGCAGGTTCCGGAGAATTGCGAGGAATATGCTGAGGCTTACCGGTTGCTTAAGTTCCTGAAATACTTCAAGGGTATACCTTATAATAATCTGCCGCCTACTTCGCTTCTGCGAGAGTTCCTGGGGGGCAGTTCATTCCATTATTAAAGGTTTCTGGCATGTGATGCAGGCAAGGCTTGTTTAGAGCTATTACAGAGCTATTACGTCAAAAAGTGGCGATAGGTGCGCTAAATCTATGTTTTTTTATGAGATTTAGCACACCTATCGCCACTTTTTGGGATAAATACCACTCTTTCCCTTTAGACTATGGGGCTATTATGTGGTATTGTAATTTGATGTTTGGCTTATCTTCTTTATCGATAAGATATGCCACATTCCATCTTTGCATCACATTTGTATAATTCTGTTCTATATGGATAGATAGAATTTTGCAGTTTTCTATAGGCTCCAAGGAACTCTCTAGTTTGGCAATCCCATGTGGTGATTCTCCTTGTATGTAGATTAGCGTATATTTTTGGAAGTTCACTACAGGTAGCTCTAATTTTGTATTAGGTCTTGCGCTACTTGCACAATTCTTGAAATACTTTTCAAAGTCATCTTTTGAGTTTATGACAAGAATCTGATTGTCTGGAGTCTCTATCATTATATCGGTAGGAACCTCATACTTACTATATGACGTGATATTTTCGTCGCTATTAGAGCAACTGACCACTAAGGTAAAAATGCAGATTAACACTGCTGTTATTATAGTACGTCTCATATTCTTTTTATTTTAATTATTTTAATGTAGATTTTGCGGCTTTTACTGCAGCAGCTGCATCAACAAGCCCATAACCCATATATTCATTCCATGTGCCATTAGGTCTGTTGCTGTATGTAGAGTAAGGCTTGCTTCCTACTTTCTGTGCCGTCTTTTCAATGATGTCGCATACTTCTTTGCTTGTTAAGTTTGGATTGATGGACAAAACTAATGCTGCTACGGCAGCAACTTGTGGGCAAGCTGCAGAAGTGCCTGAAAATTTTATATAATTATAGGTGCTAGTATCTGATTCTGTCCATCCTGTTGTTGGAATATCTACGCCAGGAGCTACAACATCAATCTCTTTTCCATAGTTGCTGAAATTTGCTTTATTTCCAAATTTGTTAGAGGCACCTACAACTAGAATCTTTTCATCATAGTTTGCTGGGAAGGTTACGGGACCAGAGTCGTTTCCAGAAGCAAATACGATAATAACCCCTTTGTTGTTTCTTCCCCATGATGCATAATAGGTTATGGCTTCCTTGATTTCAGAACTATTTAAATCATTACCTCCCCAAGAACAACTTACAACATCGGTGCTGTTGAAAGCAATACATAAATCAGAAGCTAGATTTTGAGAAATGTTTGGTCTAGCAGTAAGAGGGTCGCTATAGCTTTGAAGTTCAGAATTTGAAGCTATTCCGACTAATCCTTTTTTGTTGTTTGGAATCGTGACAATGGTTCCAGCGCATGCCATACCGTGAGAGCTGTAAAGTCCATTTGCGAACCAATCCCCTATATATGCATCGTATGCATGATATACTTTTTGTGAGTCGTAGTCAGGGTGAGTTGCATCTACTCCAGTGTCGATTAAACCAATCTTGACACCTTTACCATTGGCTAATAGACTCGCTTCTTCCCAATTGATAGAATATTTTCCGTGAAGATTCCATTGGTCGGAATATAATGGGTCGTTTGGAGCAACAAAAGATGTTACTCCTTGTGCTAAATCTATCATAATGTCTGGCTCGACATATGCAAATTTATTGCTTTCTTGCAACTTGTTGCATAATTCCAAGCTATTGCCATGTGAATTGTCTTGACAGAAAACCGTATACCATAGAGGTAGGTATTCATTTTGGGAATAAATTGAAATATGTAAACTGCTCTCTAGTTCCTCCAGTATTTTCTTATCTTTACTATCTTTCAGTTTTATATGAATTAGGTTGCTAATACCGATGCTTTTGCCTGTCTCTTTAGAAATGTACATAGGTGATTTGTAGGAAGTATCAATATTGTTGAGGGTACTTCTTGTGCAATTCTCTTTTTCTACAATAGCCCATGATGCTTTTGATTGTCCACCGCTTCTCGTTGTAGAAATGCCTTTTTGAAATTCACCTCCTTTAATCTTTTTAAGTATAGGCTTTTCCGAGTTGTAAACAATGAAATTTTTTGTCGAGTCAACAATGAGCTCTATCTTCTTGCCATTGTACCAATAATAATTGCATTCATTGGTCGCTTCATGGGTTGTTTGAAATTGGGTAGAGTTTTGGACATCTTCAATATTGCCTTGACAGCTACAAAATATTGAAAGAATTGCAAAGCATAAATTCGTAAACTTTTTCATACGCTTGATCTTTTTGTTAATAATTAAATTGTGGCTGCAAAGTTACAAGTTAATTTTGGAATAGACTTTGTCTTATGTTACAAAAACTTTTTCAATTTTATAGTAGGTGTGTTTTTCTAGAATGTTACGTAGTATGGACGGAGGTAGCAGAGGTTTTTAGGGTGGAAAAGCAGCCATCAAAGGCATGGCTGTTTGCGAAGAACAGCTGATTGGCGAAAGTCAAACAGTTGACTGGCGAGAGTCTTGCAGTCGATTGTCAAGGCTGTGGACAGTAGGGAAATAAACATCGCTACTCGTCGGAAAAGGTATCATTACCTATCGTAAGGGGGCGATGGGGCAGAAAATGCGTCCCGACGTAGTAAAGATTACATCGAGACGTAGGCAGAACCATTGCTGCAGCAGGTTCCGGAAAACTGCGAGGAATATGCTGAAGCTTACCGGTTGCTTAAGTTCCTGAAATATTTCAAGGGTATACCTTATAATAATCTGCCGCCTACTTCGCTTCTGCGAGAGTTCCTGGGGGGCAGCTCGTTCCATTATTAAAGGTTTTATCTTTCGGAGATAAGTTGGCTGTTTGCGTAGGACAGCCAACTGGCAGAAGCCGGACAGCCGACTAGCACCTTATCCGCTAGTCGGCTGTCTGTCTTTAACAGTCCTCGGAACTGGGTTTATCTGATATCCTTTTAGACGTCTGATTTTCTTTTTTATGCGATAGACGAAAAACTCTTCACTCTTCACCAAATGCTCCGAACCCCCTGTGTTTATCGGCATTCCGAGGGGTGAAGAGTGTTCGGGCACTCTTCACCCACTCTTCACCTTCGGTCGCACAAAAAATGCGCCGGTCCTTTTAGCGGATTCTAAATCCGCCAGAGCTGAGCGGTGAAGAGTGGTGAAGAGAGGGTGAAGAGTGCCCGAACACTCTTCACCCCTCGGAATGCCGATAAACACAGGGG
>CAVBFV010000248.1:0-4752 GCA_963594575.1 Lachnospiraceae bacterium
TCGCAGCGCTCTCTCTGAGCAGCTGCAAGACTCTCTACGGAAAGTATGAGCGTCCTGACGTGAAGACCAGCGGTATCGTCCGTGATGTCAACTCTGCTACAGATACTCTGGCAGTGAAGGATACTACAACCTTCGCCAACATTCCTTGGCGCAGTGTCTTCACCGACCCTCAGCTTCAGTCGCTCATCGAGAAGGGATTGGAAAACAATGTCAACCTCCTCAATGCGGCTTTGAACGTGAAAATGGCTGAAGAGCAGTTGAAGTGTGCCAAGTTGGCTTTCGTGCCTTCTCTGGCTTTCACTCCTCAGGGAACCATCGCTTCATGGGACGGCAACGCTGCTACCAAGACTTATACGATGCCTGTTACAGCCAGCTGGATGGTAGACCTCTTCGGCAATCTGCTCTCTCAGAAACGCAGTGCCCAGATGGCGCTGCTCCAGTTGAAGGACTATCAGGTATCTGTCAAGACCAACCTCATCGCCAACATCGCCAATATGTATTATACATTGCTGATGCTCGACAAGCAGGTAGAGTTGGTTAACAATATGGAAGGTCTGACAAAGGAGACTTGGGAGACGATGCAGAAGATGCACGATCTCAAGATGGGTTACCGTACACCAGCTATCCAGTCAGCTGAGTCAAACTACTATTCAGTATTGACCCAGAAGACCGATCTGTTGCGCCAGATTCGCGAGACAGAGAACTCTCTGAGTCTGCTCATCGGCGACCAGGCACATAGCATCGCCCGTGGTAAGTTGGATAACCAGAGTCTTCCATCTAATTTCTCAACTGGTGTAGGCATCCAGTTGCTCAACAACCGTGCCGATGTCCACGCTGCCGAGATGAATCTTGCCCAGTGCTTCTATGGCGTAGAGACCGCCCGCAGCAAGTTCTATCCATCTATCACCATTTCCGGTACAGGTGCCTTCACCAATTCAGGTGGTATGGGCATCGTGAACCCAGGCAAGTGGTTGCTCTCAGCTGTAGGTTCTCTTACTCAGCCAATCTTCCAGAACGGCCGTATCATCGCTGGTCTGAAGGTGGCTAAGATGCAGTATGAGCAGGCTTACAACACCTGGCAGAATACCGTGCTGAAGGCTGGTAGTGAGGTGAGCAATGCGCTTGTTCTCTACAACTACTCTGATGAGAAGAGCAAGATAGAGCAGAAGCGAATCGATGTACTCGAGAAGAATGTAGAATCTACCAAGGAATTGATGGGTATTGCAGGCAGCTCTTACCTCGAAATCATCCAGGCACAGTCTTCATTGCTCAACGTACAGCTTTCTAAGGTAGCTGATGACTTCTACAAGATGCAGGCAGTGGTTAACCTCTACTATGCATTGGGTGGAGGAGCTAAGTAGTTTATAGTTAATAATTAATAGTTTATAGTTATGGCTAGTATAATAAGTCCAAAGGCAGAGGTTTCTCCAAAGGCTAAGATTGGAGACAACTGCAAGATCTATCCATTCGCCTATATTGAGGACGATGTGGTCATCGGCGACAACTGTATCATCTATCCCTTCGCGAGCATCATGAACGGTACTCGCATGGGTAATAACAATAAGGTGTTCCAGGCAGCCGTTATCGCTGCCCTCCCACAGGATTTCAACTTTACCGGTGAGGAGAGCGAGGTAGTGATTGGCGACAACAATACCATCCGTGAGAATGTGGTTATCAACCGTGGTACTCACAAGGGTGGCAAGACTGTTCTGGGCAACAACAACTTCCTGATGGAAGGTGCCCATATTTCTCATGATACAGTAATCGGCAACGGTTGCGTATTCGGTTACGGTACCAAGATTGCGGGCGATTGCGTGATTGGTAACGGTGTCATCTACTCAACATCTGTAGTAGAGAATGCCAAGACCCGAGTAGGCGATTTGGCGATGATTCAGGCTGGTACCACCTTCTCAAAGGATATTCCTCCTTATATCATTGCCGGTGGAAAGCCTGTGAAGTATGCAGGTCCTAACACCATCATCATGGAAGCAGCCGAGGTTACCGAGAAGGTACGCAAGCACATTGCGAATGCCTACCGACTGGTATTCCATGGTCAGACATCCCTCTTCGATGCCATCAACCAGATCAAGGATCAGGTGCCTGATAGCCCGGAGATCCAGAACATCATCCAGTTCCTGGAGAGTTCAGAGAAGGGTGTCATCACTAAGATGTAATGAATGTACATAAAGGGATTTACCATCCCGAATAGTAAATTTTCATTTAGTAAATTCAAGTCATACCTATTTGAATTTTACTCAGTATGTGAAGGGCTGGCCGTGAGGTTAGCCCTTTTCCTGTTTTTTTGAACTCAATTCTAGTTTCGCAAGTTCAGAAGTTAAAGGAGTTAAAGGAGTTATCGCTCCCTACGGTCGCTGAGGAGTTAAGACAACAGTCTTTTTGGCGTAGTTTTTTAAGCAGCAAGACATACGTCTTAACTCCTTAACTTCCTTAACTCCTTTAACTTCCTGATATACGAAACTTCGATTAATTAATTGAATAAATGTAAATAAATGCAATTTTATTTTGTAATCTCTTCGTTTATGCGTATCTTTGCAGACAATTTGGGTCATTGTGCCCTTTTTGTTTTAAGTTAGTAAAGATTTTTAAAAATGAGAAAGAAACAATATAAGCCTAGCAATCATCGTGGATTGCAGGTCATTACTTTGTGTATCAGTACCGCTATGGTGCTCATTTTGTTGGGGTTAGTTATCTTCTCTGTCCTCATGGGACGCAATCTCTCTTCCTATGTGAAGGAGAATCTCGTGGTACAGGTGATGCTCGAACAGGATATGACTAATCCGGAGGGATTGCAGATGTGCAAGCGTCTGAATGCAAGACCTTATGTCAATACGCTGACTTATATCACCAAGGAAGAGGCACTGAAAGAGGCTACCCGTGATCTGGGCACCAACCCGAGCGAGTTTGCTGGTGTCAACCCTTTCCAGCCTTCCATAGAGATTACGACGAAGGCAGATTACGCGAACAATGATTCTTTGAAGTGGATTGCCAAGGAACTGAAGGCATTCCCACGTGTTACTGAGGTTACTTATCAGCACGACCTGATAGAGCAGGTGAACAATTCGTTGGCAAAGATCAGTATCGGATTGCTGATTGTTGCCGCCTTGCTTACCTTCATCTCGTTCTCGCTGATTAATAATACGGTTCGTCTGGGCATCTATGCCCGCCGCTTCTCCATCCATACGATGAAGCTGGTAGGTGCATCCTGGGGCTTTATCCGCCGTCCGTTCCTTCGCAAGGCAATGCTTGTGGGCGTTGTTTCAGCCCTGCTGGCAGACGGTTTCCTGGGCGGTTGTCTCTATGCATGGTCGCTCCACGAACCGGAGCTGATGAACGTCCTGGGTTGGCAGGAACTTGCCATCACCGGCGGTTCGGTCTTCCTCTTCGGTATCATCATCACCGCCTTCTGCGCCTGCATCTCAGTCAATAAGTTCCTGAAGATGAAGGCAGGAGACCTGTACAAGATTTAGTTAATAGTTAAAAGTTAATAGTTTATAGCAATCTTGCTGTCAACATTCAACATTTCACTTAACATTTAACATTAAACATTTAACATTAAACATTAAAGTAATGGATAAGAAGAATTTAGCATTCGACAAGATGAACTTTATCTTGTTAGGCATCGGAATGGCGATTATCATCATCGGTTTTCTGCTGATGAGTGGCGCCGGTTCTAACGAGCACACTTTTGATACTGATATTTTCAGCACTCGTCGTATCGTTGTTGCACCAACCGTAACATTGATAGGTTTCCTTTCTATCATCTATGCGGTGATTCACAAACCGAAGGACAAATAAGAGTTAATAGTTTATAGTTAATAGTTTATAGGGGCGTTATGCCATCTATTTCTATATTCAACATTCAATAATTTACATTTCATTCAATGAATTGGTTTGAAGCATTAGTATTGGGACTCATCCAGGGTCTCACAGAGTATTTGCCAGTAAGCAGTAGCGGTCATTTGGCTATCGGCGCTTACCTTTTCGGCATCAACGGAGAGGATAACCTTACTTTTACCATCATGGTTCATGTTGCAACCGTGCTGAGTACGCTGGTTATTCTTTGGAAGGAAATCGACTGGATCCTGAAGGGACTCTTCAAGTTCCAGATGAATGAGGAAACCAAGTATGCCCTCAATATTGTCATTTCTATGATTCCTGTGGGTATCGTAGGCGTATTCTTCAAGGATAAGGTGGAAGCAGTTTTCGGTTCAGGCTTGCTTATCGTGGGCTGTATGCTCCTCGTAACAGCAGCGCTCCTTACCTTCTCTTATTTTGCCAAGCCACGTCAGAAGGAGAATATCTCTCCGCTGCATGCTTTCATCATCGGTCTCGGTCAGGCGCTTGCCGTATTGCCAGGTCTTTCCCGTTCTGGTACTACCATTGCCACCGGTCTTTTGCTGGGCGATAAGAAGGAGAAGATGGCTCAGTTCTCATTCCTCATGGTGATTCCTCCAATCCTGGGCGAGGCATTGCTCGACCTTCTGAAGGGTCTGAAGGGCGAAGAGGCTCTGGGCGGCATCGATGCTTTCCCTATGATTGTAGGCTTCGTAGCAGCATTCATTTCGGGCTGTCTGGCTTGTAAATGGATGATCAACATAGTGAAGAAGGGTAAACTGGTATACTTCGGTATCTATTGTGCCATCGCAGGTGCTGTAACCATCATCTGTTCATTAGTTTAAACTATGGATTTCAGAAAAGGAGAAATTATTGCCATCGACAAGCCTTATCGCA
>CAVBFV010000249.1:0-4716 GCA_963594575.1 Lachnospiraceae bacterium
CCTTGCGACGGCTAGCAATCATAAACTCGGTGAAAACGTCCTGGTTCTGGACGATCTTGAAGGCAGCCACGGTAGCCACGCCACCTGCGCCAATCATAAGTACTCTACTCATTTATAATCTTATTTTTTTTATGTTTATTATTTTAATGTTTATTTTATTTCATCTGCCGAAATCCCCAGGGCATTCATGAGCGAATAACCGAGAATCTCCTGTCTGAAGTTGCCGCCTGGCATGGGCTGCATGGCAAAGAGTGTGATGCGCTTGTCGTCGTCATCTACCTTGCGGAGTATCTCGCGGAGTCGGTCGTAAGCATCTCCATCCTCAGAATTTGGGATTACCATCACTCGCTTCACCTCCTTGGCGTTGCATACGGTGCGTGCCACATCTACGAGGAAGTCATCCTTGCCTACCATCTTCTCCTCTGTAGGATAAGAAGAGATGATGAATTCTCCGAGCTTATCATCCTTGAAAGCCTGAGCGTTCAGATCCTTCTCATAGTTGGCAGGGCGGAAGTTCTTCATCGCCATCGACTGCTTGTCGTGGATAAGTACAACCTGTGTCTCGTGCTCGCCCTCTCTCAGACCTCCGTCAAGGGCAATGCAGACTGCCCATTGTGCCATGTCGGCTGGTTGGATGCGACGGTTAATCATTCGTTCGAAGTTGACTATCAGGTCGAAAGCCACTCGGTCGATATAGTCGGCATCAGCGATAATTACATTCTCGCTCCATTTTATATTGTTTGTATCTAATGTATTCATTGGTGCAAAAATTAAGCAAACGAGCATGATGAAAGCTTGCTTTCAAATTGTCGAATGCAGATTATTTCTGCAAATTTACGAATAAATTTCGTAATTAAGGCATTTTGGAAATATAAAATAATAAAAAAGATAGTATTTTCATCATTTCTTCATTTGATGGAATACTATCTTCAGTATATTCTTCGGCAATCTGAGCCTTTTTTCTTCTATTCTCCTACTTCTTCTCATGCAATCATTTTCGCCAGATAATGTCCGGCGAGAACGGCGATAAGTCCCAGCGCCAGACTTCCGAAGAGATAGAGCATCATATAGAGGTAATTCTCTTCTTTCATCAGTCCTGCTCCCTCGTTCATAAAGGTAGAGAAGGTAGTGAATCCTCCGCAGAATCCCGTGGTGAGCAGCAGTTTGACAGATGGCGACATCCATCCCCCTTCCCGCCAGTTCAATCCCGAGAGAAACCCGATGATGAGGCATCCCGCCACATTCACCGCCATCGTTCCGAAAGGAAAGGCAATCACCGTGCAGGATTGCACCATCTTTGAAATCCAATACCTCATGCCGCCCCCGAAGAAGCTGCCGATGCTTACTATCAATACTTCTTTCATCTTCTTATCTCCTTATCTATAATGTATAATATATAATAACTTGTATGATATTTCCTTGTATATACTATCAGCCTTGCCGCTATTCTCTTTGAGTATGTTCTGCAATTCTTTACATATCATTTCTCAAAATATGTGCCAATGGCTATGATAGGGATGTTTTCCATCCATTCTTGGTCTACATATCCTTTCATGGAGATACGTAACCCTTTCAACCCTGGGTTGTCTTTGATGAATTGTGCCAGGGAACGCGCACGTACGTTTTCCTCTGCCTTCACTTTAACATCAAGGGCTTTCTGTCCTTGTTTTCTTTCCATTTCAGGAGTTGCTTGTATATCTCTCTTTTCATAACTAACTGGAATTTAAATGTTTATGTTGCAAAGATACACTTTTTCGATGATAAAAACAAGAAAATTATACACTTTTTCGATGATAACGAATGTTAAATCATACATTTTTTCGAGGATAAGGTAGTAAAAAGACAGATTTATACTAGATTTTTTTGAAAAAAGATAATCCTAAGCTTAATTTTCCCCTCTATTCTTTCTTTTAAGAGATAAAGAAGCAATCAAGAAGCAGGGAAGAAGTAATAATAAAGAAGCAATCAAGAAGCGGGGAAAGTTCCCTCTTCTTGATGAATCAGAATATGAAATAGAAATATGTTGAACAATTTAAAATAAATAGGAGAAACAAGTTATGAAACGAGTATTCAATCTTTTGGTAGTGGATGAAAGTGGCAGCATGAGTATTATCGAGCGCCAGGCACTGGTGGGTATCAACGAGACCCTGACCACGATTCAGAAAATGCAGAAGACGCATAAAGACATGGAGCAGCGGGTTACGCTCATCACCTTCGACAGCACCCACAAGAATCTGTTCTATGATAATGTGTCTGCCCGTCGTGCTAACCCTTTGAAGTCAAGGGATTACAACCCATGTGGCGGCACCCCTCTTTACGATGCCATAGGTATGGGCATCGCCAAGATCAACGCCCTGACCACCGAGGATGACAGCGTATTGGTAACCATCATTACGGATGGTGAGGAGAATTGTAGCGAGGAGTATGATCTGAAGATGATCAAGAACCTCATAGAGAAGTTGAAGAAGCAGAACTGGACCTTTACCTTCATCGGCACCGACGATCTTGATGTGGAGAACATTGCTCATGGTATGGGCATCGACAATCACCTCCAGTTCTCTGAAGATGAGGCTGGCACCAAGGCGATGTTTGCCAGAGAAAACAGAGCCAGAGAGCGCTACAACAAGTGTCGTGCGATGGATTGCAAGATGGAAGCGGGTAGTTATTTTGAGGAGAAATAAAGAACGTACCATCTCATAAATGTCCTGGTTTTATAAATGATGGCAATAGCAGATTATTACTAGGCAATACATTTGTTAAATGTGTATAGTTACGAATTAATATTGTTTATATGTATAAAGATGTTTATATTGGTCTTGCACATGACAAGGCATTTGATTTTGACAAAAAAGGCAATTGGAATGGCTATATGCCTACGTTGCTTTATGGAAAGAACGTCCCGTATGAATATTTGGAGGGAGGCAATGTAATCTACTGGGACTTGGTGGACAATCCGTTGTGTAAGCAACTTGATTGGGGCAGTTGGGGATTGAAACGAACAGCCAAAGATATGGTTCTTTTCCTTGAACAGTATAAGGATAATAAATATGCCAAATACCTGATCGGGAATATAAAGGTGGATTTCATAGATAATGGATTAGAAGATGTTGAACTGGTGCTTGAAGCAGTGGAAACATAGCTTTTTTGTTATCTGGCGATAGATAATGAAGAATAGAAATTTTGGACGCACCAGTAAATCCAGTTTAGAATAACATCTATGTTTGACACAGGATTATGCTGGTGCTCCATAATAATTATTTTTTAATATTCCAAGTTATACAATTCAAGGTTCCGCCTTGTTTAATGATCTCTTCGCTATCCAACTGGTAGATATTACATGATGGATAGTATGTTTTTATTTGCTCCATAGCTTGCTCATCCTCTTCTGTGTTGATAGCTGGCAGAACGATGTTGTTGCCAACTTGCAGGAAGTTGATGTATGCCCAATTTCGCTTATCTGCTCGCTGAACATGATAATGTAGCTTCTCTATCCGAAAACGGGTGCCAAGCCGTCGCTCGAATTCTTCTGCAAGTTTCTGGTCGTAATCAGCATAGTTGGTCATTAGAAGATGTGACTCGTCTATTGGTTTCACTATTCCATCAGCATGCCCATACTTCTCATATTTATCCCATGGAAGCATGATGACCTCACAATGAAATAGATTCTCCTACTCATTTAATACTTCAGCTTGCGGATATTGATCGTTTTCATGAAAAACTTTCTCTGTCATGATAATGCAATCATGGGCTTTAACCACATTCCCGCCATCTATTACCAAATCGGTGGCTTGGATATTGGGTAGCTTCAAAGCTTTGCACACGCTCTTTGAATCCGTAATATATTGCTTGTCTGATTCTTTCTTTGTGAGATAATCGGGATAATACCGATATTGCAGGAAATCCTCTTCGGCTAGTTGAATCGGCATGTAGTCACGACACCAGATATCGGCTGTGTTTGATAACAGAGCCATATTGATGTGGACATTCTTCAGTAACTCTGAAAAACGGCTGAAGAATGCAGGATGAACTTTTTGAAGCCATTCTGAAACGAATACCTGATTCGTATCTTTATCTACTATCATATCTGTATCTTTTTAAATTGCCATGGCCGTGGGTCTTGGATATGCTTCTTGTCTTTTGTCAGGGTGAACCCTTTGTCGAGAAGTTCCTGATGCTCTTTTGCCTGCATCTTCTGGCCGTTTTCATCATATTTCGCCACGTTCTTGCGTACATCAGCTTCTACCTCTGACTTTTCTTCTCCATCAACCCATTTGATGGAGAAGCCATCGAAGATGGAGGCTTGCGAATAAAGCATATCATATAATAAGGTGGAACGACTGTCGGGTGGATTTCCATCTACCGAAAACTCACGTATCAGCAGGGATGCCCTGATGGCATCTTCGGGATGGGTGCCCTTCTCGAACGTGATGTCAATTCCGGAAACATGGTTGTGCAGGATGCCCAACTTGAAGATGCTCTTGGGAGAACCACTCTTGGGGTTGCGATGATATACGATGGGGTCTTTGATGCCACCCTCTGCCTCTTCGTGATAGTAGAACTCCACACACGTGGGTTGTACTGTTACCTGTTGGATACCAGTACTTACCAGGAAGTGACCGGCTAAAGCTATCTGAGCGATTTCCTTGAATTCAGAAGGGATGAATGGGGTGCCCTGATTCCCGAATTGGTGGTCTTCGATCAGAATTTTTCTCCGTG
>CAVBFV010000250.1:0-4715 GCA_963594575.1 Lachnospiraceae bacterium
ATATTTATCGAAAAATGCGTAACTTTGCACGCAAATTTACAACAAAAATGAACAAGACAGCACAGCATATCATAGATATTAAGAATGTGTCGAAAAGATTTGGCGAGAAAACAGCCCTCAACAACATCAATCTCTATGTGAGAAAGGGCGAATTTATGACCATTCTGGGTCCTTCGGGATGCGGAAAAACGACATTATTGAGACTTTTGGCAGGTTTTGAAACCGCCAGCGAAGGCATCATCACCATCGCCGGCAACGATATTACTAACCTTCCTCCTTACAAGCGAAACGTGAACACGGTATTCCAGAAATATGCTCTGTTCCCTCATCTCAACGTTTACGACAATATCGCCTTCGGTCTGAAACTCAAGAACACACCGAAGGAAGAGATTTTGCCAAAGGTGAAACGTGCCCTGAAGATGGTAAACATGAGTGATTACGAATATCGTGATGTCAACTCGCTTTCGGGCGGTCAGCAGCAGCGTATCGCCATCGCCCGTGCCATCGTCAACGAACCGGAAGTTCTTCTCCTGGACGAACCGCTTGCAGCACTCGACCTCAAGATGCGTAAAGACATGCAGCTGGAACTGAAGCAGATGCACGAACGCCTGGGCATTACCTTCGTATACGTTACCCACGACCAGGAAGAGGCCCTCACCCTGAGCGACACCATCGTAGTGATGAGCGAGGGAGAGATACAGCAGATAGGTACACCAACCGATATCTACAACGAACCAGCCAATGCTTTCGTTGCTGACTTTATCGGCGAGAGCAATATTCTCTGCGGAACGATGGTCCACGACTGTCTGGTGAATGTGGCAGGTACTGAACTGCCTTGTGTAGACAAGGGCTTCGGCTGCAACCAGGAAGTGGATGTCGTGATACGTCCAGAGGATATCGAAGTTTCCACCGATACCGCCCACGCCCAGTTTGTGGGCAAGATAACCTCTTCTATCTTCAAGGGAGTACACTACGAGATGTTGGCAGAAACCGAGAAGGGCAACGAATTCCTTATCCAGAACTACAAGCATTTCGAAGTAGGCCAGACGATAGGAATGAGCGTGATACCCGACAATATTCACATCATGAAGAAGGAGCGCATCACCAACACCTTCGATGCAAAGGTAAACGGCGACGGAACAATAGAATTCCTGGGCTGCGAATACCAGATGGAGATTCCGGCAGAAATGAAGGACAAGATTCAGACCGATGAAAACGGAAACGAAACCATCCGGGTGAACGTACCTTTCAACAAGATAGAACTCTTCGACAACGAGAGCGAAGGAACCTTTACAGGCGACATCAGTTTCATTCTCTACAAGGGCGACCACTATCATCTCACCATCGATACCGACTGGGGCGAGAAGCTCTATGTAGATACACAGGATGTATGGGATTTGGGCGATCATGTGGCCATCACCATTCCTCAGGAGAATATTTCGTTTGAATAAAAATTATTAATTCCTAATTATCAATTATAAATTGAACATTATCAAGTTTATCTCTTCGCGACAAAGCTGGTCGATACCTTACGCCATCTTTGCAGCGATATTTGTGGTACTGCCATTGCTTCTCATCGTAGTGTTCGCATTTACCGATGAGAACGGAGCCCTGACGCTTTACAACTTCCAGAAGTTCCTGGCACACCCCGAAGCCATCAACACCTTTGTGTATTCGATAGGCATCGCCTTTCTCAACACCCTGCTCTGCATTCTGCTGGGCTATCCGGCAGCCTATATTCTGACACAAACCAGGATGAAGTATGCCAACACCATCGTCATGCTCTTCATTCTGCCGATGTGGGTAAACATCCTGGTGCGCACACTTGCCACCGTGGCCCTCTTCGATTTTGCCGACCTTCCGCTGGGTGAGGGCGCCCTTCTGTTCGGTATGGTCTACAACTTCATCCCATTCATGATTTACCCTATCTACAACACCCTGCAGAAGATGGACCGCAGCTATATCGAAGCAGCCGAAGACCTGGGCGCATCACCTTGGCAGCAGTTCTATAAGGTCATCCTGCCCCTCTCCATGCCGGGCGTAGCGAGTGGCATCCTGATGGTATTCATGCCAACCATCTCTACCTTCGCTATCTCCGAACTGCTGACGATGAACAACATCAAGCTCTTCGGTACCACCATCCAGGAGAACATCAACAATTCGATGTGGAACTACGGTGCAGCCCTCTCGCTCATCATGCTCTTCCTCATCGGCGCCTCCACCCTCATCGCAGGTGATGGCAGTAAACAGGAAGGAGGTATCAGATGATGCAGTCAGTATTCAGTAAGGATATGATGAAGAAAGTATTCTGCCAGGGCTATCTCTGGTTGCTCCTGCTGCTACTCTACTCCCCTATCTTCATCATCATCATCTTCTCGTTTACCGAAGCCAAGGTGATGGGCAACTGGACAGGTTTCTCGCTACAACTCTACAAGAATCTCTTTGCCGAAGGTACACACCATTCGCTCACAGCGGCACTGGTCAATACCGTAACCATCGCCCTGATTACCGCAACCGTATCCACGCTCTTCGGAACCCTGACAGCCATCGGCATCTACAACCTGCGCAACCGCTATGCACGTAATGCCATCCAGTTTGTCAACAACATTCCGATACTCAACGGCGACATCATCATCGGTATCTCGCTCTTCCTGCTCTTCATCACGCTGGGCATTCCGCAGGGCTATACTACCGCGGTACTCTCACATATCACCTTCTGTCTGCCATACGTTATTCTGAGTGTGATGCCAAGACTGAAGCAGATGAATCCGAACCTCTATGAGGCGGCACTCGATCTGGGCGCCTCTCCGTTGCAGGCACTTCGCAAGGTCATCATCCCAGAAATATTGCCAGGTATGATTTCCGGTTTCATGCTTGCCATTACGATGAGTATCGATGACTTCGCCGTCACCATCTTCACGATAGGTAACGAAGGTCTGGAAACCCTCTCCACATTCATCTATGCCGATGCCAGAAAGGGAGGACTGACCCCAGAACTTCGTCCGCTGAGCACCATCATCTTCGTACTGGTATTGGTGATGCTGATTATCATCAACAAACGTTCTGAGAAAAATAAGAAGAAATGAGAATGAAGAACAAGATATTATTAGGAGTCAGTGGAGTAAAAGGAGTTAAGACTATCGTCTTTCTCTTTCTTTGCCTGCTGATGATTCTGCCGCTCTCTTCCTGTTACAACAAAGAGAACCGCGAGGAGATTCTGAAGGTTTACAACTGGGCTGATTATATAGATGAAGACGTTCTTGCCAACTTCCCGAAATGGTATGAACAACAGACCGGCAAGAAGATCCGGGTCATCTACCAGACCTTCGACATCAATGAGGTGATGCTTACCAAGATAGAACGAGGTCATGAAGACTACGATGTGGTATGCCCGTCAGAATATATCATCGAGCGCATGCTCCGCAAAGACCTTCTCCTGCCTATCGACACCGCCTTCGGCAAGACGCCCAACTATATCAGCAACGTATCACCATACATTGTTGAACAGATAGATGCCACCTCCAACAATGGCCGCATCGCCCACCATTATGCCGTGCCTTACATGTGGGGAACCTGTGGCATCCTATATAATAAGGTACACGTACCTATAAGCGATGCACAGACCTGGGGAACTTTATGGAACAGAAAATATCAGGGCAAACTCCTGATGAAGGATTCCTACCGCGACTCCTATGGCACCGCACTCATCTGGGCACACCGTAAAGACCTGGAAGCAGGCAAGGTGACCATACCACAGCTGATGAACGACTATTCGCCCGCTGCCGTAGCCACAGTAGAGAAAGAGCTGAAAGCTCTGAAGCCAAACATTGAAGGATGGGAAGCCGACTTCGGCAAGGAGACCATGACCAAAGGCAAAGCCTATCTCAACATGACCTGGAGCGGTGATGCCGTCTGGGCTATTGAAGAAGCCGGAAAAGTGGGTGTAGAACTGGGATATGAAGTACCGAAAGAAGGAAGCAATGTATGGTTCGACGGTTGGGTAATCCCTAAATATTCCCGCAATCCGAAGGCTGCCGCCTATTTCATCAACTATCTCTGTCAGGAAGACGTGGCACTCGCTAATATGGAGACTACAGGATATGTGAGCAGCGTGGCAGGCAAAAAGGTATTAGAAGCTATGAGCGATATTGAGGCGTATCCCCAACCTGTAAATCTGGCCTACTTCTTTGGCGAGGAAGGCAGGAATGCCCATCTCAACCCTATCATGTATCCAGACAGCAGCATAGTAGCCCGATGCGCCATGATTCATGATGCCGGCGATCATACTCCCGAGGTATTGGATATGTGGTCGAAGGTGAAGGGCGACAATCTGGGCGGCGGCATCGTTATCTTCCTGCTGGCCGTAGTCCTTGCCCTCACGGTATTCGTTGCCATCAAGAAGTATGAGCATTACAAGCACAGAAGGCTGTCGAGGAAACACCGCAGAAGACATGTGATAAAAGTAAAAAGGTAAAAGGGTAAAAGGGTAAAAAAGTAAAAGGGGAAAGTGGAGGAAAAACCTATTTTATAGGGGAAAAAGAACATTTTTTGAAGGAAAAGAGAAAAAAGTGCCGAAAAAATTTGGTAATATCAAATAAAAGCATTACCTTTGCACTCGCTTTTGAGATATAAAGCTTTTGGGTAGTTACCAGAGTGGCCAAATGGGGCAGACTGTAAATCTGCTGGCTATGCCTTCGGTGGTTCGAATCCATCAC
>CAVBFV010000251.1:0-4713 GCA_963594575.1 Lachnospiraceae bacterium
CATGATACATGAGTACAGGATGTATCTTGAGGATCATTGGAAGGCTCGCTTCAGCTTTTCCGATTTCTTCAAGCAGGAACAGTTTTATATCTTTTTATTTCTGGCATCGATATACATCATGTCGTTAAACCTCCTGTATTTCCTGGAGTGAGTTTCGGCAATAAACAGATAAATATTAATAACAAACACAGTATTCATTTATGAAAAGATTTACCAATCAATCCCATGGGTCGCATGTCGGCCGTATGAACTATGGGGGGGGCAAAGTTCTGTAGATTCGCCCTATTCCCATTGATGTTACTCATGTTGTTGCTTCTGCCTACACGTATGGTGGCGCAGACAGATTACGCTTATGCCGAGTTTAACAATAGCACAGGAACGCTTACATTCAAATGCGGCCTTTCCAAGCCCGAAGAAGCTTATGATTTGAATGAAGGTGCTAATGCGCCAGCGTGGAGCGATCAATCAACTAATATTAATAAGGTAGTATTTGATGCTTCGTTTGCTAATGCAAGACCAACGAGTTGCCATGAGTGGTTCAATAGGTTTTACAATCTGATCGAAATTGAAGGTATTGAGAATCTTAACACTGAGAAGGTGACGGATATGAGTTTGATGTTCTTACAATGTAAAAAACTCTCTTCGATCGACCTCTCTAATTTCAACACCGAGAAAGTGAAGGATATGCACGGCATGTTCTCTGACTGCTCAGCTCTCACTTCGCTCGACCTCTCTAATTTCAATACAGAGAAGGTGGAGTATATGTACGGCATGTTCGCTAGCTGCTCAGCTCTTACAACCATCTACGCCAGCGATAAGTTTGTTACGGGCCAGGTTTCTCAAGGTGAATTTATGTTCTATGGTTGCAAGAACCTCAAAGACTATGCCGGTAGCAAGACCGACAAAACCTATGCCAACTGCGGCACGGATGGTTATTTTACTCCTGGATGTGGGTATGCCGAATATGACAATGCTACTGGAACTCTTACATTCCGCTACAAGGGAGTAAAGCCCGAAGGAGCTTATGGCCTTAATGAGGGGACATCCGATCCTGGTTGGATTGAACAAAGCTGTAAAATCAATAAGGTGGTCTTCGATGCTTCGTTTGCCAATGCAAGACCAACGAGCTGCGATGAGTGGTTCTATCAATGCAAGGAGCTGACCGATATAGAAGGCATTGAGAATCTTAATACCGAGAAAGTGACGGATATGAGCTATATGTTCAATGGCTGCTCAGCTCTCACCTCGCTCGATCTCTCCAATTTTAACACAGAGAATGTGGAACATATGGGAGGCATGTTCCATAGTTGTAGCAGTCTCACCTCACTCGATCTCTCCAATTTTAACACAGAGAATGTGGAACATATGGGAGGCATGTTCGTAAATTGCAACACTCTCACCTCGCTCGATATATCCAATTTCAACACAAAGAATGTGAAAAATATGGGAGACATGTTCAGAGACTGCTCAACTCTCCAAACTATCTATGTCAGCGAAATGTTTGTAACGACCAATGTAACTTCAAGTTATAACATGTTCTTTGCTTGCAATAACCTCAAAGGTTTTATTGAATATATCAATAACACAGACAAGATCGACCACACCTACGCCAACTACAAGACTGGCTACTTCAGCAAGCTGGTAGGTAAGAATGGTGATGAGAAGATAGGAGCAGCGGGAGAAACTCTTGCTACGGAAAATCTCGTTCTTGCCGACGACAAGGACTTCGTGGCTTACGAGCAGTTCGCAGCCAAGAATGCATCTTACATCCGAGATATTCCTTCAGGTTCTAAATGGGGAACGCTCTGCTTGCCTTTCGCCATTGTCCAGAGCCAGGAAACAGAATGTAAGTTCTATCGTCTCACAGGTATTGACAAAGATTGCATCACCCTGGAGAGTTATGAAGAAGGAGCAGAGATCCCTGCCGGCACTCCGGTTCTCTTCAAGATGAATGAGGATCAACAGACGCTCAACATTTCTGCACAAAATGCAAGCATCGTTAAAGAGCCAGTAGCTGGAACAAACACCGATATCAACCTCGTAGGTTCATTCACCAAGATTGGAGGCAAAGACAACCAGGGTCTTGATGACAACGACTACATCATCAGCAAAAACAAGTTCTGGCGTGTCGCTGACTTGACGGGTGGCAAGGGTGTAGGCAGTAAACCTATGCATGCATATATCCATCCAGCCACAGCATCTCAGGCAAGAGCAGCCATGCTGAGCATAGGAAAGGGTGATGGCACGACAGCCATTGACAACCTCAACGCTATCAGCAACGATGCCAATGCAGAATACTATGATGCGAATGGTCGTCGTACCAATGGTCTGCAGAAGGGTCTGAACATCGTGAAGCGTGGCAGCAAGACTTATAAAATCATGGTTAAGTAAAGAATTTTAAAATCAAAAGGATATGAAAAAGAAAGAATATACAAAGCCAGAGATGCAGGTGGTAAACATCACCTCTTGCGCTCTCCTTGCAGCATCTACTATGCAACAAGGAAGAGGTGACAGTGGTAGACCAAATATGGAAGAAGACAGCTGGTATTATGGTGATTAATAGCTTAAAAGTTTTAGGAAAAGTTATATGGATAGCTTTAGAGCGGATGAATCATCACATGATGTGATTACCTCTCTTGAATATCCAAGCGATGGAGTGTAATTTTACGCTCCTGATTCTAATATAAGTGAGGGCTGCAGACGGTAACAATGCCGTTTGCAGCCCTTTTTTAGCACATTGGAAATTCAGCGTGATATTCGTGTTTTTAAATTCTATACCTAATGTTCTCAAATTATATACGTCCAAAGAAATCAGTATATTCTTCATCAAGAATTTTCCATGATCCATTAATTCTATTGCCTTCTTTCACTATCAGATTTTGCTCTGTTAATCGTTTGAGGTATTTTTGTACTTGACGTGTAGATACGTTTAGCTTTTCTGCCATTTGTATAGTTGTCGTCTTTGGATTGGAAGATATGAGTTTATAGATAGCTCTTTTTGCCTTCACGAACTCTTTTCTTTGCTTGACTACTTTGGGAGCCTCTTTCAATTCATTAGCGAACTCTTTCGCTTCGTTGGCGAACTGTTTTTCAGAGTTGACGAACTGTTTTTCGGAGTTGGCGAACTCTTTTGTTTCGTTGACGAACTCTTTTTCTATGTTGGCGAACTGCGCTTCAGTGTTAGCTAATTCTTTTTTGTCGTTAGAAATATAGTTGAGATTCCATAATATCACATGGAATTCTCCGGAATTCGATTTGAATTCTGGTGCTTTATAGCCCATGTACTTTTCAAAATGCTGGTATTCTTTGATGATTTTCTTCATACCACTTCCTCTACGCTCCATCAACTCAAGTCGGTTGAAGAAATCAGCAAGAAGAGGGTTGCGGCGTTTGGAAGGTACGTTCATGGGGTCAAGGTGCTGAATGAGACTTCCGTCCATCATACCTCCTGGCGAATAGACCTCCATTCGATTATCGTACATGTCTATGTGAATCTCACTACCAAGTTCTAAATAATTGCGATGAATGATGGCGTTGCTTATGACTTCTGTTACGGCACGTTCTGGATAGTCAGGAAGTTCTTCTCGATATGAGTTTTCTTTCCACCATTTCTTGTGAGAATTATTTCTGACGAAAGCCACTGCGTCCTGTAATTGAGCTATGACACTTCCTTCAAACTCAGCATCATCCAATGCTTCACCTAATCCACTCGCCATATCAAGACCATTCCATCTTGTACAGAAGACTCTAGATTGGCGAATAGGAGAATCATCTGCTATTAGTGCACCTGCGTTGGTCAGTTTACCCTCTATGTCAATGATGCCCCATGATGTGAATTCAGAATCTTCAAAAGAACGTCCCAAACGTTTGAAATGAACAGATTTCAATTTGGTAAATGACATATCTTCAAATCTATATGGAGCGGTAAGACTGTCGAAGTTTTTTCCTGTACCTTTTAATACGAGATTTCTTAGTTGAATACGGTCTGCTACAACAGACTCATTGCCAATACGGATAAAAGCAACACGTTGCTTGTCTCCTATATAGTAATAAGGAGTTTCGTCACCTGAAGCAACCTGAAGCAAAATAAGTTTTTTGCCATCAATTTCTTGGAATTCCAATTTGATGGTTGGAATAGGATCCAATTTAGTCTTGATGGCCTCGCTTATGAGTTCTGCATCTTGTTCTGCATTTGCAAGTCCAATGACTTGATCGTCATCGCTGATACCAAAGATGAGCGTGCCGCCTTCGCCATTAGCAAAGGCAGATACACTTTTTAGCCAACTTTTTGGTCGTTTGGCTTCTATCAGTTGTTTCTTGTCGTAGGCGGTTGCCTCGCCAATCAATGCATGTATATTATATTTCATGCTTTCATATAATTATATTCATACTTGTTGATCTACAGTCAACATCTCCGCTTTTAGCTGCTGTATCAGTTCCGGCGACAGTCCTGTTATTTCCATCACAGTGGCTTCGTCCATGCCCTTTGTCAGCATCTTCTTGGCAATCTCGGCTTCCTCGAAGAGGCGGTCGAAGACCTTATCGGTCAGCAAACTGATATATCTTTCTTCTACCTGCTTCATAATCAACTATATTAAAATGCTACCGCAAAGTTACGACTTTATTTTCATATCTGCAAGGGATTTCTGCGAAAAGTTACAGAAAAAGTTTCTATGGTTGCACGCAAGCACATGAAGAAGAATACTCAAGTGG
>CAVBFV010000252.1:0-4701 GCA_963594575.1 Lachnospiraceae bacterium
CGCTTAATCATACCCATAGGAGCCTGACCAGGACGGAAACCTGGAACATTAGCCTTCTTACGATAATCTTTCAATGTCTTCTCGACATCATTCTTGTAATCTTCCTCTTCGACAACGAGGGTCAAAAGACCATTAATCTTGTCAGGATTTTCAAATGAAATTTTCATCTTGATGTTTGTTATTTTATTATTGTTAATATTTTCTTTAATTCTACAGTTTTCGTGTATAACCGCAATTGGCTTGCAAAATTACACATTTTTAATGGATATACCTAATATATAAGAGAAAAAAATGATTTTTTAACCATCAGACGCTGCTTCTTTGGCTCTTTTTTGCTCATCTATGAGCTGAAAGTCCTTCTTTCTGAGCACAAAACTATTACTCAGATACTTTTCGCGCACAATCTTATTCTCTGCCAATTCCTCTGGTTTGCCCTGGAAAAGAATCTTTCCTTCGAACAGCAGATAGGCTCTGTCTGTAATGGTAAGAGTCTCCTGTACATTATGGTCGGTAATCAAAATACCGATATTGCGATACTTCAACTGCCATACAATATGCTGAATATCTTCTACCGCAATAGGGTCAACACCAGCAAATGGCTCATCGAGCATGATAAACTTTGGGTCAATAGCCAGGCAACGGGCAATCTCTGTACGGCGGCGCTCACCTCCAGAAAGCTGGTCACCCTTATTCTTACGAACCTTATTGAGACGAAACTCGCTAATAAGACTCTCTAATTTCTGCAACTGATAACTACGTGGTTTTCCTGTCATTTCCAAGACTGAAAGTATATTGTCCTCCACACTCATCTTGCGGAAAACACTGGCCTCCTGAGGCAGGTATCCGATTCCCGCACGGGCACGTTTGTATACAGGAAAATCTGTAATTTCCTGATCTCCCAGAAAGACATGTCCCTCATTAGGCACAACAAGTCCAGTTGTCATATAGAAAGAAGTTGTCTTACCAGCACCATTAGGTCCCAGTAATCCCACAATTTCTCCTTGCTTCACATTGATAGAAACTCCATTGGCAACCGTTCGTTTACCATAGCGCTTCACCAATCCCTCTGTTCGCAAAACCAGAGAATTCTGATTTTGCTGTTCGTTATTGTTAATTTCGTCCATAATTAGCTAATTTGGCTGCAAAAATACTAAAAATAAAGGAAATATCGCTTATAAAATCAAAAACTATTCATAATATTGCAGTTTTTTAGAGGATTTTGGTTAATTTTGCAGCAAAATTCAGTTTTATAATAGCATGTTAATAGAAAAATGGCTTACCACCTTCGGTAAATATCTCATATTGATGGGACGTTCTTTTTCCCGTCCTGAGCGCATGCGCATGTTCTTGAAACAATACATCAAGGAGATGTCGCAATTGGGTGTTGACTCTATAGGTATCGTCTTACTGATATCCTTCTTCATTGGAGCCGTTATCTGCATCCAGATGAAATTGAACATTCAGAGCCCCTGGATGCCACGATGGGTTTCTGGTTACACCACTCGAGAAATCATGCTTCTGGAGTTCTCATCAAGTATCATGTGTCTGATTCTTGCAGGTAAAGTGGGCTCCAATATCGCTTCGGAGTTGGGAACGATGCGTGTCACCCAACAGATTGATGCCCTTGATATCATGGGAGTGAACTCTGCATGTTACCTCATTCTGCCTAAAATTCTCGGTTTGGTTACCATCATGCCATTCCTGGTTATCTTCAGTTCTGGCATGGGTATCATCGGCGCCTACGGAACAGCGTATATTGGGCATATCCTACCACCAGATGATCTGACACTTGGCTTGCAACATTCATTTAACCAATGGTTTGTATGGATGAGCATTATCAAGAGTCTTTTCTTTGCATTCATCATTTCCAGCGTATCTTCTTATTTCGGTTATACCGTAGAAGGTGGATCTGTGGAGGTTGGAAAATCATCAACCGATGCTGTTGTCAGTTCTAGTGTTTTGATTCTGTTTTCAGATGTTTTCCTCACTCAAATTCTCTCGTAAACTATGATAGAAGTTAGAAATCTCACCAAGTCGTTTGGCGACAAGGTTGTATTAGACAATATAAACGTCACCTTTGAAACAGGAAAGACTAATTTGATAATCGGACAGAGCGGTTCTGGAAAGACCGTACTCATGAAGAATCTCGTAGGATTACTTCAGCCTACAAGTGGCGAAGTTCTCTACGATGACCGTGACTTCACCCGGATGTCGAAAAAAGAAAAAGTTCTGATGCGCCGCGAGATGGGAATGATTTTCCAAAGCGCAGCCCTGTTCGACTCTTTGAATGTACTTGAGAATGTCATGTTTCCACTTGATATGTTCTCTACTATGAATTACAGGGAGCGCGTAAAACGGGCTCAGGAATGCCTTGACCGCGTCAATCTGATTGAGGCTCAGCAGAAATATCCGGGTGAAATCTCGGGTGGTATGCAGAAACGAGTAGCTATTGCACGTGCCATCGTAATGAATCCGAAATACTTGTTCTGCGATGAGCCAAACTCAGGTTTGGATCCAAAGACCTCACTTGTGATAGATGAACTGCTTTCAGGCATCACCAAAGACTATAATATGACTACCATCATCAACACCCACGACATGAATTCGGTGATGGGCATTGGTGAAAACATCTGTTTTATCTACCAAGGTCATAAAGAATGGCAAGGCAACAAAGATGAAGTGATGACCTCAACAAACGAGAAACTCAACGATTTAGTCTTTGCTTCCGATCTCTTCCGCAAAGTAAAGGAGGTGGAGCTGGAAGAAGCTAAAAACAAATAAAACAGTATCGTTAAAAAAAGCCATCAGCCCAGAAACTGGCTGATGGCTTTTTTATTACAAAATAAATACTATCTCATTTTCCAGGCATCCTTTACCTCTACCATAGGTACCACAATCTGTTCTTTAGTACTGTCACCATACACCACTTGCAAAAAAACATCAGCAACATGATGCGCTGTATCAGCTTTTGCATTCAGAACATTCACCTTAACCATACCTTTATGTTCATCTTGCTGCTGCTCAACAAACATTTTGGCATTCATCAGCAATTGATCCTGATAGCCATTTGGCAACCGATAAGGTTGATTGTAACCATCTACAAACTCCTTATACTTGCCCTCTAAAAGCAAATCATAATATTCCTTGGCAGCAATACCTGCAAGATAGCCAGGATCAGATTTCTCCTCCCTACAGGAAGAAAAAAACAATCCCATCATGAATATCATAAAAATCAAAAGTTTCTTCATTTTTATACACTTTGATTCTGCATTCTTCGCTTCATTTATTTACTTCTGACGAATGAAGACGTTGATAGGACAGCCATGTAAAGACCAGTTCTCACGAATCTTATTCTCCAGGAAACGGCGATAGTTCTCCTTGACATACTGAGGCAAGTTTGCATAGAACACAAACGAAGGAATCGTTGTATTAGGCAACTGGGTGCAATACTTAATTTTGATATACTTACCCTTTATGCTCTGTGGAGGATATGCCTCGATAATAGGCAACATCACCTCATTCAACTTAGAAGTTCCAATATGAGCCTTACGGTTCTGGTAAACTTCCTTGGCAGTTTCCAATACTCGGAAAATACGCTGCTTAGTCAAGGCTGAAGCAAAGATGATAGGAAAGTCTACAAATGGGGCCATACGCTTGCGGATTGCATTTTCAAAAGTATCAATTACCTTCTGATTCTTCTCCTCAACCAAATCCCATTTGTTTACTACAACCACCAGACTCTTGTTGTTCTTCTGAATCAACTGGAAGATGTTCATATCCTGGGTCTCGATACCACGGGTAGCATCGAGCATCAGAATGCAGACATCACTATTCTCGATGGCACGGATAGAACGCATCACTGAATAGAATTCCAAGTCTTCGCTTACCTTGTTCTTACGACGGATACCAGCTGTATCAACCAGGTAAAAATCGAAACCAAACTTATCGTATCTGGTATAGATACTATCACGTGTAGTACCAGCAATTTCTGTCACGATATTACGATCCTCACCGATAAAAGCATTGATAATGCTACTCTTACCAGCATTCGGACGACCTACTACCGCAAAACGAGGAATATCTTCTTCGATTGCCTCCTCAGGATTATCCTGAAGTTTGTCCAGAATCATATCAAGCAAATCACCAGTACCACCACCTGTAGCTGCACTGATACACTGGGGATCCCCCAAGCCTAACTTGTAGAACTCAGCAGCCTGATAATACTCTGCGCTGTTATCAACCTTGTTAGCAACAAGGATAACAGGCAATTTGGCACGACGCAAAATAAGCGCCACGTCTTCATCCCAATCAGTAAGGCCAGTGTTAACGTCTACCAGGAAGAGAACCAGGTCAGCCTCTTCGGTAGCAACAAGCACCTGCTTGCGGATAGCATCTTCAAAAATATCATCAGATTTTACAACCCAACCACCGGTATCAACAACCGAAAATTCTCTACCATTCCAACTGCACTTACCATACTGACGGTCACGAGTAGTACCGGCAGTATCACTAACGATAGCGCGACGTGATTGAGTCAAACGATTAAATAAAGTAGACTTACCCACATTAGGGCGTCCTACAATAGCTACTAAATTTGCCATAAACAGTCATTATCCTCCTTCCTTTTAGGAGGTATTCAAGGATGTGGTCTCTGCATCCAAGTTAATAATTTGCCGAAGCTGACCTTGCTCCGGCCCTCGC
>CAVBFV010000253.1:0-4695 GCA_963594575.1 Lachnospiraceae bacterium
ACAGCAAGAAGGACTTGTTACAAGAGAGAGATTTGAAGAAGTTCCTCCAAGGGTGAAATATTCTCTCACACCGATAGCCAAGGACTTCTTGCGAGAAATCAGCTACGTCATAGAATGGGGACAGCTGCATTTTGAGCAGATAGTGAAGGGCAGAAAATAGATTGGCTTTAAGTGGTAATTATAACCTTAGAGCCAAAAAGGTATTGCAATAGTACAACTTTTATTCGAAAGTAGAGCCATTTAAGATGATATTTCGAGTTATCGGGCTAAAAGGCTACAAAAAAGTTTGGTTAATCAAGAAAAATACCTTAACTTTGCCACCATAATTAAAGGGAATAGCTTATGAAAGGTAGAAGATATCCTCTCGGAATACAGACTTTTAAGAATATCATAGAGGGAAATTATGTATATGTAGATAAGACCGACTTAATCTATGAGTTGGTGCATGAGAAGAAATATTGCTTTCTGAGTCGTCCTCGACGATTCGGAAAGTCACTCCTTGTCACAACCCTACAAGCCTACTTCGAAGGAAAGAAAGAGCTATTCAAAGGACTAAAGCTGGAAGCCTTGGAAAAAGATTGGGAGAAACACCCCGTTATCCATCTTGATCTTAGCAAGGGGAAATACTATAATATGGAAAGCCTGATAGAAACTCTTGATAAGATTCTTGAAACATACGAGGATTTATACCAAATAACTTCTGTTAGTACCGAGGCTTTTAATGTCCGATTGATTCGCATCATCAATGCCGCCAAGCAAAAGACCGACAGGAATGTGGTTGTGCTCATCGATGAATATGATGCGCCGATGCACGACTCTATGAAAGACAAGGACTTGCAGGACAAGATACGTGACATCATGCGCAACTTCTTCAGTCCTTTGAAGTCAGAAGAGGACAATCTTTATTTTGTCTTTTTAACAGGAATCTCCAAGTTTAGCCAGTTGAGTATCTTCAGCGAACTGAACAATATCACGAATATCAGTATGTGGGATAAGTACAGTTCTATCTGTGGCATCAGCAAGGAAGAGCTCTTGGAAAATTTCCACGATGACATAGAGGAATTGGCGCAGGCCAATGATATGAACTATGAGGAGGCCTTAGCTGAGCTGAGATATAATTACGATGGCTACCACTTTAGTGGGAAAGGTGCCGATATGTATAATCCTTACAGTATGTTCAATTGCTTAGAGACCCATGAGTTTGATAGCTATTGGTTCTCTACGGGTACTCCTACCTTCCTGATAGAACTGCTTCAAGAGAAAAATGTCGATATGCTCCAGTTGGACGACATTTGGACAACCTCCGACCGCTTCGATACTCCAACAGAGAAGATTGTTGACCCTGTGCCGGTATTATACCAAAGCGGCTATCTCACAATCAAGTCATACAATCGTTTGGCGAAATTATACAAGCTCGCCTTCCCTAATGAAGAGGTGCGCAAGGGCTTCTCCAACAGCCTCTTCCGCTATTATGCCCCAGACGGCATGGGCGACCGTGATGCTATCTACATGGCATGGGCAAAGAACTTCATCCTGAGTGCCGAGGACAATATGGAGGCATTCCTCCCTCATCTCCAGACTTTCTACAAGAAGTTCCCATATACATTGGTCAACAACAACGAACGCCATTACCAAGCCGTGCTCTACACCATATTGTTAATCCTCGGATGTGATGTTACTCCAGAGGTGCCTACATCTGATGGTAGAATCGATATGGTGCTGAAAACCAAGCGCAGCGTCTATATATTGGAACTTAAATATAAGAAGAATGCTGAGGCAGCGATGGAGCAAATCGACAGCAAGGACTATCTCGCTGCCTTCGCCGATGACAGCAGAAAGAAATACAAGGTGGGCATCAACTTCTCGGAAGACCGTCGAAGTATCGATGACTGGAAAGTGGAGGCATTGGCATAATACTGCTTGTGATGAATGGGTTGAACATCTTCTTATTACTATTTAAGAGGAGGTAAATATGGATAGATATCAAATTATACGTATAATCCATGACTATATGTCTAGATATGAAAAGAAAGAGAGCGACAGCCAAAAATGTATTCGGCTGCCGCTCTCTTTCTTTTCTTTCTATTTCTTTTATGGGTTGAGTTTTCTTTATATCCTTATCTCAATGGGTTTATACTTCTTTTAATACGGTTTCCAATCTTCCGATGAAGTCATCTACATTTTCCTTGGTCAATACCAATGGAGGGAGGATACGGAGGATGTTGGTGCCGGCGCAACCGGTGAAGCAGTGCTGCTCGTGGATGAGCTTGCTGCGAACTTCCTTGTGAGGAATATCGAGTACGGCGCCTACCATCAAGCCACGGCCACGAACCTCTGTGATGTGGCTGTTGCGCTTCTGTAACTCCTTCAGCTGGGCGATGAGATATTCGCCAACCTCTTGCGCATTCTGTACCAGGTTCTCCTTCTCGAAGACATCGAGAACGGCGAGAGCAGCTGTACATGCCAGGTGGTTGCCACCGAAGGTTGTACCCAACTGACCATAAACAGGAGTAAACTCTGGAGAAATCAATACGCCACCCATTGGGAAACCATTGCCGATACCCTTGGCTACGGTGATAAGATCTGGCTTGATGCCCAACCACTGGTGAGCAAAGAACTTACCGCTTCTGCCATAACCGCACTGGATTTCATCGCAAATCAGGAAAGTGCCGTATTTCTTGCAGGCTGCCTGCAATCCCTGAGCAAACTCAGGAGTAACCATGTTGCAGCCACCTACGCCCTGAATCGCCTCAATGATACAAGCACATACATCACCCTTGGCAAGTTCCTTCTCCCAAGCCTCCAAATCGTTGATAGGAAGATAGGTTACGTGACCATTGTCATTGATAGGAGCGATGATCTTAGGATTATTTGTTACCTCTACAGCAAGGGATGTTCTGCCGTGGAAAGCCTTCTCTATAGAAAGCACGCGGGTTCTTCCGTTGGTGAAGGAAGCCAGCTTCAAGGCATTCTCGTTTGCCTCGGCACCCGAGTTGATGAGGAAGAACTGATAATCCTCATAACCGCTAGCCTTGCCCAGACGCTCAGCGAGTTTCACCTGCAACTTGTTGATGACAGAGTTGGAATAGAAACCCAGGTTGTTCAACTGGTTGGTGAGCATCTCCACATAGTGAGGATGGCAATGACCGATGCTGATAACGGCATGACCGCCATAGAGGTCGAGATATTCCTGCCCCTTGTCGTCCCATACCTTACAGCCCTTACCTTTTACTATATTAATATCGAAAAGAGGATATACGTCGTAAAGTTTCATATTAAATCTATGTTTTAAGAAAGACAACTCATAGAGTTATCTTGTGATAAACTATTTTTTATGATAGAAGAACGAATGAATATTCATCCGTTCTTCCGAATTCTTTTATCTAAAATGCTGATGGCTTGAGTTTCAAACCTGCTGTCTGGTCGAGACCAAACATGATGTTCATGTTCTGAACAGCCTGACCTACGGCGCCCTTCAAGAGATTGTCGATGCAGGAAGTGATGAGGAGTTTATCGCCATACTTATCTACATGAACCAGGCACTTGTTGGTATTCACCACCTGCTTCAGGTCGATAGCCTTATCCACATAGTGAGTAAACTTGGCATCCTTGTAGAACTCCTTGTAACCTGCCACGATTTCCTCGATTGGCTTATCGGTCTTTACCACTTCTGTAGCGAAGATGCCACGGGCGAAGTCGCCACGGTAAGGGATGAAGTCGATGGCAGCATCGAGATAACCCTGTGTCTGCTTCAGACTCTGACGAATCTCAGGCACGTGCTGATGGTTGAATGCCTTGTAGATGCTCATGTTGTTGTTGCGCCATGAGAAATGGGTAGTGGCTCCTGGCTTCTGACCAGCGCCGGTGCTACCGGTAATGGCATTGACAGAAACATCGCTGTTGATGAGGCCCATCTTAGCAGCAGGCAACAAACCAAGTTGAATGCAAGTTGCAAAACAACCTGGGTTTGCCACGTGCTGAGCTACGGCTATTTTTGATTCATTTATTTCTGGGAGACCATATACAAAATCGTGAGCGGCTGGAGTTGGCTGCTGGGTAGCAACCACAGTCTCTGGGGCAAGACGGAAGTCCTGTGCCAAGTCGATAATCTTCACGTTCTCCGGAACATTGTGTTCCTTCAGGAACGCCTCGCTCTTGCCATGACCGAAGCAGAAGAAGATAACATCCACCTGGTCGAAAGGCATCTCGGCGGTAAACTTCAAGTCGGTCTCGCCATACAATCCCTCGTGAACCTCAGCCACCAGGTTGCCGGCGTTACTTTCGCTGTTGGCGAATACAATCTCTGCCTCTGGATGGTTGATGAGGAGGCGAATCAACTCACCTCCTGTATAACCAGCTGCTCCTAAAATTCCAACTCTAATCATAATTATCTTTCCTCGTTAGGGTGCATACCATAATAAACACGGAGTGGGGTAGAGCTTACCTTGATGAAGCCCTTCGCATCCTCGGCTGTCCAACCATGCTGCATCTCGCCATACTCACCGAGCTTAGACTTGGTCAAATCGTCTGGTGAATCGACACCAACAGTCTGGAAGCTAAATGGACGGAGCTTCAGGATGGCAGTACCGTTTACGTTGCGCTGAGAAGAAGTCAACATAGCCTCGATATCCGGCATCACTGGCTCCAGGTACTGGCTCTCGTGGAGGAACATTCCGTACCAGTTGCCTACCTGGT
>CAVBFV010000254.1:0-4647 GCA_963594575.1 Lachnospiraceae bacterium
TCCTGGAAGGCGGTACTGTCTACCTTGGTGGTATCTACCTTTGGCTTTGGTGCATAGCTTGCACAGATGTACATATCGCGGGTGATATCGCTGTCCTGTGGCTTGTCAAACTTGCCGTGATACTGCTGGAAGGCTGGGTCACCAAAGACGCTCTGGAGGAAGTAACCGCAAACTGGAAGAGCGGTTCTCGAACCCTGACCCAAGGCGCCGGTACGGAAGTGGAGACAGCGGTATTCGCCTCCTACCCAGGCACCAACTACGAGCTTAGGACTTACACACATAAACCAGGCATCGGAGTGGTTGTTGGTGGTACCTGTCTTGCCACCGAACTCGGTATCGCGGTAGTTGCCTACATAGCCCCAGAGACTCTGGGATGTACCTCCCGGCTCCTTCATACCGCCCTGTAAGAGCTGCTGCATGAGGAAGGCACTCTTGTAAGGTATTACCTGCTCAGAATCGGTAGGACCCTCGTAAACCACCTTACCGTCGTGGTCTACAATCTTGGTAACCAGTACCGGGTCGTGATGCTTGCCATTGTTGGAGATAGTGCTGTAAGCACATGCCATTTCGAGGAGGTTGACATCGCTGGAACCGAGGGCGAGAGATGGGGTGTCATCTAACGGACTGTTGATACCCATCTTCTTGGCTGTCTCGATGATGCGCTTGATGCCCATCTCCTGTCCTAATCTTACAGCCACAGAGTTGATACTCTTGGCAAAGGCACTCTTCAATGGGATGCTGTCGCCTGAGAACGAACCGTTGGCATTGGATGGGCGCCAGGTGGTCATCTCGTGCTTCTTCTTATCGTATACCTCCATAGAGATATATTCGTCGCGGCGCTTGTCACAAGGGGTTAAACCCTGATTCATCGCCTCGGTATAGACAAAGAGCTTGAAGGTAGAACCAGGTTGGCGCTCGGCTGTTACCTTGTCATACTTCCAGTGGTCGAAGTCGATATCGCCCACCCATGCCTTTACTGCTCCGGTCTGTGGCTCCATGGCTACGAAGGCGCAGTGCATGAAGGTGGTCATATACTTGATAGAGTCTTCTGATGTCATGTTCATCGTGATGCTGCCCTTGTCATAATCGAATACCTTAACCGGGTGAACCCACTCCTTATAGTAATAGTTCACAGAGTCGGGATTGTTAGGGAAGCGGGCAATCAATGCCTTGTAGAAAGGCTGGCGCTCGGCGATGCCCTGGATGAAGTTTGGTATCACGTTGTGGTTCTCATCCTGCCAAGGATCCTGACCCATCCAGTTGCCTTTGCCTGCCTGGGTGCGGCGGATGCTCCAGTGGTTGTTGAAGTTCTGCTGTACCTGCTTCATCTGCTTGCGGGCTGCATCTTCTGCATACTTCTGCATGCGGGTGTCGATGGTGGTGTATATTTTCAAACCGCTGGTATAGAGGTCGTAACCTTCGTCTTTGCACCAGTCTTTCAGGTAGTTGGCAACAGCCTCACGGAAGTACTTAGCCTGTCCGTCGTAGTTTTCTTCTACCTTGAAATCGAGCTTGATAGGCTCGTCTTTCAGTTCATTGTATCTGTCTTTTGAGAGATCGCCATGTGTCACCATATTATATAATACGGTGTTGCGGCGTGCAAGACTGTTCTCCGGGTTGGTGCGTGGGTTGTAGTAGGTGGTAGCTTTGAGCATGCCCACGAGCACGGCAGCCTGACCGGTGGTCAACTCCTTAGGGGTGGTGTTGAAGTAGGTCTTCGCAGCGGTTTTGATACCATAGGAATTGCTACCGAAATCTACCGTATTGGCATACATGGTGATGATTTCCTTCTTGCTGAACACCGTTTCGAGTTTTACCGCGATGATCCACTCCTTGCTCTTGATGATGAGCAGGCGGAGTACAGGAATCTTGCCCAGCAAACCGGTAGAATATTGCGAACGTACACGGAACATGTTCTTCGCCAGCTGCTGTGTTATGGTAGAAGCACCGCGCCCGTTATGATGGAGGAGTGCATCCTTGGCAGCAGCAAACACACCGATAGGGTCGATACCGATATGCTTGTAGAATCGTTCATCCTCGGTATCTACCAGTGCCTTGAAGAAATCAGGTGTTACCTCATCATATTCTACCGGAGTACGGTTTTCGTTGAAATACTTGCCGATGAGCTTTCCATCAGCCGAATAGATTTCAGAGGCCTCTGAGGTCTGTGGGTCCAGGATGCCTGAGAAATAGCCAGGTGACTTGCCGAAGAGCCATAAGAAGTTGATATCTACTGCGCCCAGATACAAGATGAAGGCGACTATACAACTTGCCAAGCCAATGAGGGTCTTGGTATACCACGCTCTGCCCTGATACAATCCCTTGTACCAAGGCCAGAATGCGCGAAACTTTTGCCATAACCAGGCAAAGAGAGCTTTAATTTTATTCATATATGATGATATAATGATTTCGTTGTTTTACTCTTCGTTCTTCACTTCCTCTACATCTACATAAATCTCCTTTGAATCCTGTTTCTGCTGCTGGTTCTTCAGCCAGATTCTCTTGTTGTTGGAGACTTTAAAGGCGTTGAGAAGCTCTACTACTCCATAGATGAGCATACCCCAACCGATGATGAAAAGAGGAGCAGAGGCGATGGCTGAAGGCTTGATGATGGCGAGCAGACCCAGCAGAAGAAGGGCTGAAGGGAAGAGCCAAAAGAGAATGCCTACGCGTCCCATCTTAGCTGCTGAAGCCAGGTTGACAAACTGGGTCAGAGCGCCCAAAATCAGAATGAACGCCAGGATGAACATCAGCCAGGCGATAAACACCTGAGGCATCAGGGCAAGCAGCAATCCCAGAATAAGACTGCCTACGCTCACAAGCGGGAATTTAGGCATCATGCCCATGATAGGCTTACCATTGGAATCAGACAGAATCTGGCCCTGCATCTTCTCTGCATTGCGCTTGGCTGCCCAATAACTGGCAAGGGAGATGACACCTGAAAGGAAAAACAAAACACCGATGGCGATGGTTATCCAGGTGACAGTCTGCTCACGATATTGGATGAGCAGGACTCCTACGATGATGGCGCATACTGCGCGGAATATTGAACTGTGTATTACCTTCATACTAAAACTGATTTTGTTATTTCGGGGCAAAGTTACGAAAGAAATCCGAAACTAGCAAGAAGTTTTTTATATAAACTTAAATTATTGCTATATTTAACGCTAATTATTGCTATATTTAACGCAAATTATTTGTTGGTCTCGATAGAAAGCCGTAATTTTGTAAGCAAAATCAGAATCATGATGTCTTGGAAAGAGACTTAGTGAAAGTAAAAACTATGTCTGGAGTATAGACTTAGGAAAAGTAAAAACTCATTTTTTATATAGACGGAAAAAGTAAAGACAATGACAAAATTATATTTGGTGCGCCATGGTGAAACGGTGGATAACAAGGCGCAAATTATGCAGGGACAAACACCGGGAAAACTCAATATGAAAGGTATTGAGCAGGCTGAGGAAGTGGCCAGGAAAATGGAGGGTACGCCTATCGATGTTTTCGTATCGAGCGATCTCTATCGCAGTATACAGACCTGTGAAATTATCGCCGGCTCGCATCCCGTTGTCACCACTCCCTTGCTCAGAGAGCGCGATTGGGGCGATTTTACGGGTAAATTCATCCCTGACCTGCCGAAGGACCCAAAGGATTGGCCGGACAATATAGAGACGCTGGAAAAGATGAAATCAAGAGCCCAGAATTTCCTTACCTGGCTCAAGGTTACTTATCCTGATCAGACCGTTCTTGCTGTGGGGCATGGCATCATCAACAAGGCTATCCAGAGTGTTTATTATAAACGTCCGATGAATCAGATAGAGAAAATGGCGAATGCTGAGGTCAGAGTCCTTATTCTTTAAGTGAAGAGTGAAGAATTCAATTGCTTCGCTAATCATAAAGTTCAAAGTATCAAAAGTTCTAAGTATAATTCAAAGTATCAAAGAATATGAATAAAATTGCTCTTATTACAGGCGCAACAAGCGGTATTGGCGAAGGTTGTGCACGTCGTTTTGCCCGTGGCGGCTATAACCTGATTCTTACAGGTAGAAACACGGGAAAGTTGGAAATCCTGAAGAAAGAACTCGAGGCTGAGGGCGTTGAGGTGCTTGCCTTGGCTTTCGATGTGCGTAACCGTGAAGCTGCCAAGAAAGCGGTGGATTACATCCCTGAGGAGTGGCGCAATGTGGATGTGCTTATCAATAATGCGGGACTCGCACGTGGACTGGAACCTGAATATGAGGGCGATTTTGAGGATTGGGACCAGATGATTGATACCAATATCAAGGGCCTCTTAACCATGACTCGCCTGATTGTACCTGGTATGGTGGAGCGTAATCATGGTCATGTAATCAATATAGGTAGTGTGGCGGGTGATGCTGCTTATGCGGGAGGTAATGTATATTGTGCTACCAAAGCGGCTGTAAAGGCTATTACAGACGGCTTGCGCATTGATGTGGCACATACGAAAGTGCGTGTTACCAATGTGAAACCGGGTTTGGTTGAAACCAACTTCTCTAACATCCGTTTCCACGGTGACCAGAACCGCGCAGACAACGTTTACCGCGGCATAGAGCCTCTGAACGGCGATGACGTGGCTGATGTAGCCTTCTATGCTGCAAGTGCTCCAGAACACGTGCAAATAGCTGAGGT
>CAVBFV010000255.1:0-4625 GCA_963594575.1 Lachnospiraceae bacterium
AACGAATATCTCTATCTCTCGCATAAATTCTCGCTCCAGCCGATGGATTACAAGCAGTGGCGCTTCCTGCGCCTGCGCCCGCAGAACTTCCCTCACATCCGCATCTCGCAGCTCGCCAATCTCTATTATAACCGCCGTGCCAGCCTCAGCCAACTGTTGGAAGCCACCACGGTGAAGGAGGCGAAGCAGGTGCTCTCAACCAGCGTTACGGAATATTGGGAAACCCATTATACCTTCGGCAGCACGAGCATCCGTAACGAGAAGCACCTCTCCCCTTTCTCGCTCAATCTGCTCATCATCAACACCGTGGTTCCCATCCTCTTTGCCTACGGCAGGCACCGTGGCGAGGAGAAATACTGCGACCGTGCCTTCGACTTTCTGGAGGAGCTGAAAGCTGAAAACAACCACATAGTAAGGATGTGGAAGGAATGCGGGCTGCCGGTAGAGAATGCCGGTGACAGCCAGGCGCTTATACAGCTGAAGAAGGAATACTGCGACAGGAAGGAATGCCTTCGCTGTCGCATCGGTTATGAATACCTGAAGAGATAAAAGATAAAAATTATGGCAGACCAACAGGAAATACTAAACACCATCCTCCTGACAAGGCTCAATTACTTCAGTCTGGCAGGAATGCTGGAGCTATACAGAAAGGTAGGCTCCGCCACGCTCATCCTGGAACACAAGAACAACCTCAGAGACATCCTCCCCGATGCCTCGGATAAACTCGTGAGCGCTATCCAGAACTGCGAAGAAGCCCGAAAACGCGCTGAGGAAGAACTGGAGTACGACATACGCTACGGAATAGAACCCATTCCGATGAACGACGACCGCTATCCGCAACGCCTCAAAGACTGCGATGACGCACCCCTCATCCTCTTCTATAAAGGCAACGCCAACCTCAACCAGCAGCGCGTCATCAACATCGTAGGAACCCGCCACTGCACACCTTACGGCGAAGACCTCATCCGCCGCTTCATCACCGACCTGAAGCAGCTCTCGCCCAACGTGCTCATCATGAGCGGACTTGCCTACGGAGTGGATATCGTGGCGCACCGCCAGGCACTCGCCAGCGGCTACGAAACCATAGGCGTCCTGGCTCACGGTCTGGATGACCTCTATCCCCGTCAGCACCGGGAAACGGCGGCAAGAATGATAGAACAGGGCGGACTGCTCACCGAATTTCTTACCCGTACAAACGCTGATAAAATAAACTTCGTGCGCCGCAACCGCATCGTGGCAGGAATGTCGGATGCCTGCATCCTGATAGAGAGCGCAGCTCACGGCGGCGGTCTTATCACCTGCGATATTTCGCAATCCTACGGTAGGGACGTCTTCACCTTCCCGGGCAGGATAGGCGACCACTACAGCGAGGGCTGCAACAACCTCATCCGCAACAACGGCGCCACGCTCATCACCAGTGCCGAGGACTTTGTGAAGGACATGCGCTGGCAGGATGATGCAACCCTGATGCGAGCCAAGCAGCAAGGCATCGAGCGCAGCCTCTTCCCGGAATTATCTCCAGAGGAGCAACTCATCATAGATGTCCTCTCCAAGACCAACGACCTGCAAGTGAATCTCATCTCCGTAAAGACGAATATCGACATTTCTCGCCTCACTTCCCTCCTCTTCACATTGGAGATGAAGGGAGTCATCAAGACCTTTGCAGGGGGAATGTATCATCTTTTGAAGTGAATCAAAGGAGGAGTTAAGGAGTTAAAGGGAGTTAAGGAGTTAAGACAACAGTTATGAGATACTCATGTTTTTTTGTATATCATGGCAAATTCTCATAAAAAAAGTGTAACTTTGCAACCGAAATTTTGGAGAAGGAATATCAAGGATTATCATTTTCGAAGCATTTGTCTTAACTCCTTTAACTCCTTAACTCCTTTAACTCCTCATAAAACGATGAAAATAGGTAATATAGAATTTGGGCCTCAGCCCCTCTTCCTCGCTCCGATGGAAGACGTAACGGATATTGGCTTTCGCATGCTCTGCAAGCGATTCGGAGCCGCCATGGTTTATACTGAGTTCGTATCGGCGGAAGCCTTGGTGAGAAGCATCAAGAGCACCGTCAGCAAGCTTACGATAAGCGATGAAGAGCGCCCTGTGGGCATTCAGATTTATGGCAGAACCACCGAGGACATGGTGGAAGCTGCAAAAATCGTAGAACAGGCGAAGCCGGATGTGATTGATATTAACTTCGGTTGCCCGGTGAAGAAGGTTGCCGGAAAGGGTGCAGGAGCCGGAATGCTCCGAAATATCCCATTAATGCTGGATATTACAAGAGAGGTGGTGAAGGCGGTAAACGTGCCCGTAACCGTGAAAACCCGATTGGGATGGGATTGCGAGAACCTCATCATCACCGACCTTGCCGAGCAGCTACAGGATTGCGGAATCCAGGCGCTCACCATCCACGGCAGAACCCGTAGTCAGATGTACACCGGAGAAGCCGACTGGAGCCTCATAGGAGAGGTGAAGAACAATCCTCGCATCCATATTCCTATCATCGGCAACGGCGACATTACGACCCCGGAGGAAGCCAAGCTTGCCTTCGAAAGATACGGCGTAGATGCGGTGATGATTGGTAGAGCCACCTTCGGCCGCCCTTGGATTTTCAAGGAAATACGTGATTACTTAGACAATACGGGTGCAGCCCCACTCACCGTAGATGAGAAAATCGACCTCCTGGAGGAGCAGCTTCGCATCAACGTGGAGCGCATCGACGAGTACAGAGGCATTCTCCACACCCGTCGCCACCTTGCCGCCTCCCCTATCTTCAAGGGTATTCCCGATTTCCGCCAGACGAGAATCGCCATGCTGAGAGCCACGACCGTGGAGGAACTGAAAGAGATATTGAAAGAATGCCGCGAGAGAATCAAGGCAATAGAATAAGCATAAAGGGAGACTCCAACCAGCATCGTTGGAATCTCCCTTTTATTTATTCGCAGTTAACAGGTTAACAGTTAACAGCTGTTTTTCTATACTTTCCCCTTAAAACTGGGAAAATTTACTTCTTCAATATCGAAGCACCTTCGAGCAGGGCGAGTGCCTTGTTCTCGTTCTCCTCCATGATTTCGCGCTCTCCAGGGCCCTTGTCGTTGATTCCGCAGAGGTGCAGGATGCCGTGGATGATGACGCGATGAAGCTCATCATCGTAAGTCTTGCCAAACTGCTCGGCATTGGTGCGGACTGTATCGAGCGAAATCACGATGTCGCCGTTAATCACATCATCCTCATCATAATCGAAGGTGATGACATCGGTATAGTAATCATGACCCAGATACTCGTTGTTCACTTCGAGAATCTTCTCGTCATCTACAAACATATAGCCTATCTCTCCCACCTTGCGGCCATGAGAGGCAGCTACCTTGCGAATCCAGGCACTGGTGTCGCGCTTCTTGATCTTTGGCATTTTCACGCCATCTACATTGTATGTTATCATACGCTTCTTCCTCCTATTTTTATTTTATTTTTGGTAAAAATTCATCTACTTCTCTTCCGAAGAATCTCAGCTCCCTAACCAGCGTTGAACTGATGCTGCTGTATCTTGGGTCGGAAAACAGCAGGATGGTTTCTACGCCGCCCAACTGCTTATTGATGTCAGCCTGCTCTCTTTCGTATTCGAAATCCTTGGCAGAACGGACGCCACGAACCAGAAACCTGGCTCCCATACGATGCGCCAAATCGATGGTGAGATCATCGTAAGAAACCACCTCCAGGCGATAACCCTTAGATGCATCCTCCGCATCTACCAGTTCCGAACATTCCTTCGGAAAAACAGCCTTAATATCCTCCACACGCTTCGAGATTTCCTCGCTGGCGTGCTTCAGCTTGCTCACCGCCACTGCAATCACGAGCTTGTCGAACATCGGCAAGGCACGTTCGGCAATGTTCTGATGTCCTATCGTAAATGGGTCGAATGTACCCGTAAAAATTCCTATCTTCATGTTTTTCTTCACTCTTCGTTCTTCACTCAAACAAGTCTCCCTGCATAATATTGCTTGTATACGGATTTCTGCCGAGATGCTCGTAGGCAAGCGGCGTTGCCATTCTGCCTCGCGGCGTGCGCTTGATGAAGCCCTCCATGATGAGGAACGGCTCGTAAACCTCCTCTACGGTGCCGCCATCCTCGCCTATTGCCGTGGCAATGGTGCTTACGCCTACCGGACCGCCACGGAACTTGTCGATGATGGTGGTGAGAATCTTGTTATCAATCTCATCCAAGCCATACTGGTCGATGTTGAGCGCCTTGAGAGCCATCTGGGCAATATCGTAAGTGATGGTTCCGTTGCCCTTTACCTGGGCGAAATCACGCACTCTTCGCAGCAGAGAGTTGGCGATACGAGGGGTTCCGCGCGAACGGCGGGAGATTTCCACAGCCGCCTCATCCTCTATCGGCACCTTCAGGAGCATCGCACTTCGCTTGATAATCTTCTGAAGCGTAGCCGGGTCGTAATATTCCAGATGCAGATTGATTCCGAAACGGGCACGCAATGGAGCTGTAAGCAGACCGCTGCGGGTTGTTGCTCCCACGAGGGTAAACGGATTCAAGTCTATCTGGATGCTGCGAGCCGAAGGACCCTTGTCTATCATGATGTCGATGCGGTAATCCTCCATCGCCGAAT
>CAVBFV010000256.1:0-4624 GCA_963594575.1 Lachnospiraceae bacterium
TTACCTTTATGCGCTCTGGCTACTTTCAGGGCGTAACTCATACCGGCAACTCCTGAGCCGATAATCAGAAAATCATACTTATAAACCATTGAGTTTATTCTTATCTAATTTCAATTTTAAGAACGGGTGTTTTTATCTATAAAACAGCCCCATTCTCTCAGAATTAATTCTTAATTCGTTGCAAAAGTAATAATTAATCTTTAAAATGAGTAATAAGAGAGGGATTTTTTGTAATTTTGCAGCGAAATTTAAGGTTATATAGTCTTTTAGACTATCAAAAGGTCGTAAAAACGACAATAATATAAGGTAATAAATCAAAGTTATGGCAGATAGAACTTTTCATAAGCGCTTTACGCTGACGGCACGTATCGGTGTGGCGGTGTTCGCAATCCTGGCTCTCTATTTCTTCTGGGTCAAACTGGCTATCATCGGCATCTTTGTGGCTATCATCATCGTGGGCATGATAGAGCGCATACTGAATACAACCTATACCTTCAAGATGGTAAAACCGATAGACCTGGATGAGGAGATGGAATATCTCATCATCAATGAGGGCAGGTTCTCTTCCAACAGAAATGTGCCGCTATGTGATGTCATTGATGTACACATCGCCAAGACTTTCTTCGGATTAGACCATTGTGTGGTCATCGAATTCGGACATAAGAATATTGTGACTGTTCAGCCGGATAATGAAGAGGCGTTTATGGAGAGAATCAAGAATAAATAATTTCTTTTAAGTTCAGGTGAACTGATTGTGATGAAAAAGATAATATATATGATGTTGGGTCTGATGATGGTATGGATCTCTGTACCGGTGCAGGCCCAGAATGTGATTGAAGATGAGGGAATAGAAACGGTTGATGAGGAGGATGTTTCCGACTCTACACTCGTTGACTCCCTGGCAGCGGATACGCTGACTCAGAAATTGCCTTGGCCAGAATCGGTGAAGGTGGGTATTGATAAACTCCTTGAAAGCAAGATGTTCGAAACATCACAGGTAGGACTGATGGTCTGGGACCTGTCTGCTGACTCTTGTATCTATCAGAGAAATGAACGACAGCTGATGCGTCCGGCAAGTACGATGAAGCTCCTGACTGCCATTACGGCGCTAGATAAGTTGGGCGGTTCTTACCAGTTTAAAACCACTCTGAAATATACCGGTACCATTGAGAATGGGGTGTTGACGGGTAATGTCTATTGTATAGGCGGTATGGATCCCCGTTTCAACAGCGATGATATGTCGGCATTTGTCAATAGTCTGAAGGAAATGGGTGTTGATACCATCCGTGGCAGCATCTATGCCGACCGCTCTTTGAAGGATGCCGATCTGTTGGGTGAAGGCTGGTGCTGGGATGATGACAATCCGGTGCTTTCGCCACTGGTGTTCCAGCGCAAGGACATCTTTATGGATAAGTTTCTTGCCAAGCTCCGTGAGGAGGGCATTGAATATTCCTGCTTTGGGGCTTCAGAGAAGACTTGTCCTGCGAGTGCCTTTACGGTCTGTACCCGATTCCATACGATGGATCAGATTCTGCACAAGATGATGAAGGAGAGTGATAATCTCTATGCCGAGAGCATGTATTATCAGATTGCAGCTTCTACGGGCAATAAATGGGCGAGTGCCAAGAGTGCCCGGAATGTGGAAAGACAGCTTATCCGCAAGATAGGACTCGATCCGGCAAGATATAAACTGGCTGACGGCTCGGGACTTTCGCTCTATAATTATCTCAGTGCCGAACTGGAGGTGAAACTGCTGCGTTATGCTTATCTCAACGGCAACATCATGGACCATCTGAAGCATTCGCTGCCTATCGGTGGGGTTGACGGTACATTGAAGAAGCGTATGAAGAACAGTTTTGTGCATGGCAATGTGAAAGCAAAGACGGGTACGCTGACGGGCATCATCTCATTGGCGGGTTACTGTACCGCAGCCAATGGTCATGAACTCTGTTTCGCCATCATCAACAATGGTATCATGCATGGCAATAATGCCAGACACTTTGCAGATAAAGTATGTACTTTGCTCTGCCAACCGTGAGCGTTAGTTGATAGTTTATAGTTGATAGTTAATAGTTTTATGGAGGAAATTCGTAAGTTTGTAGATGAAATGATAACATGGGCAGGAGTCACCGGTGATTTCGTGCCGATGCTGCGCCATATCTTGCTCACCATTACTGCCATCCTCTTGGCGATGCTGAGCGATTTTCTTTGTCGCAAGATACTGGTTCCGCTCATCAGTAAGATTACTGATAAGACGGACATCACTTGGGATGATGTGCTGCTGAACAAGAAGGTGCTCACCTCGGCTTGCCATATTGTGCCGGCTGTGGTGATATGGTCGCTCATGCCGCTGATTTATCTGGAGTATCCGATATTCAAGGAGATATTGGAGCGGGCTACGGGCATTTATATCGTGGTGATGTCGGTGCGTACGGCTCTGGTCTTCATCGGGTCTTTCAAAGGACTGGAGGATTCTCAGGAACGACGCTCGTCGGCTCAGCAGTATTTCCATACTTTCTGCGGTGTTCTCAGGGTATTGATGCTCTTCGTGGCTGCTGTGGTGGTGATTGCCATCCTGCTAGGCAAAAACCCGATGACCCTCTTTGCCGGTTTGGGTGCTACCTCGGCAGTCCTGATGCTGGTCTTTAAGGATACCATCACGGGATTGGCGGCTGGTGTGCGTCTTACCAGCAATGATATGTTGCATAAGGGCGACTGGATTACGGTGAAGTCGGTGGATGCCAATGGTATCGTTGAGGATATGTCACTCACGACCGTGAAGGTGCGCAACTTTGATAACACCATTGTTACCATTTCGCCTACTACCCTGGTGAATGGTTCGTTCCAGAACTGGATTGGTATGCAGAAGAGTGGTGGACGAAGAGTGAAGCGCGTGGTTTACTTCGATTTCCGTAGTGTCCGTCTGGTGGATGAGACATTAAAACGTAATCTGCTTGCCAAGCATTTCGCCACCGAAGATTCGTTTAAGCTGAAGGAGTCGTTGCAGAAGGCGATAGATAAAGATATACAAGAAGGGAAGGATATTGAGGATTTAAAGAATCCTGCAGCCCTTGCCCCTACCAATCTCCAGCTTTACCGTAAATTCATGGAGAAGTATCTGCGCCAGCGTCCGGAGGTCAATACCGATCTCACATTGATGGTGCGCCACATGGAAGCCACGCAATGCGGTCTCCCTATCGAGTTCTATTTCTTCATCAAGGATAAGGTATGGGTGAATTATGAGCACATTCTCGCCGATATCATGGAGCATGCCTATGCCTTGGCGAATGAGTTCGGTCTGAAGATTTACGAGCAATATCCGGAACAGTAATTACTTTGAACATTGAATTTTATGAATAGTTTTTCGGCTGTCATTATCCGTTGGTTTCGTGAGTATGGTAGGGATTTGCCTTGGCGCGAAACCAAGGATCCTTATGCCATCTGGCTGAGCGAAATCATCCTTCAGCAAACCCGCATCGCACAGGGATGGGAATATTGGGAGCGGTTCATGAAGACCTATCCCAAGGTTGAAGACTTGGCTGCTGCCAGCGAGGATGATGTCTTGAAACTCTGGCAGGGATTGGGGTATTACTCGCGAGCCCGCAACCTTCATGCTGCTGCCAGACAGATAGTAGAGCTCGGTCATTTCCCTGATACGCTTGAAGGTATCAAAGCCCTGAAAGGGGTGGGCGATTATACTGCAGCAGCCATCGGTTCTTTTGCCTTTGATATTCCGGCGGCAGTAGTAGATGGCAATGTGTACCGGGTTCTTTCACGTTACTTCGGTATAGATACTCCTATCAACTCAACGCAGGGGAAAAAAGAGTTTGCTGCGTTGGCTCAATCACTCTTGCCTGCTTCGTCTGCTCAGCAACTTTCTGATACAGCATTATCGCCTGTTGCTGCCTATAACCAGGGTATGATGGATTTCGGAGCTATCCAGTGCACTCCTCAATCTCCGAAGTGTCTTGTCTGTCCGCTTGCCGAAACCTGTGAGGCGTTGAGAACAGGAAGGGTAGAGGAGTTGCCGGTGAAGAACAAGACACTGAAGGTGAAAACGCGCCATCTCTCCTATATATATATAAGGTGTAAAGGCGAAGTGGCTATCCACCGTCGCGGTGAGGGTGATATCTGGCAAGGATTGTGGGAACCATATAACGCATCAGATGCTCCGCAACTGCCTGCCTTTGTCCATAATCCTCTTCTCCTGGCTAAGGATGTGAAGCATGTACTTACCCATCGCATCCTCCTTGCCGACTTCTATCTGCAGGAAACAGAAACCCGCCCCCTGCTTCCTGATGATTATATCTGGGTGAAAGAGGACGAGGTAGAACAGTATGGTGTTCCAAGGTTGATAGAAATCATGTTGGAAATGGTTCAAGCTAAATCATAAAAAAGAGGGTGTGTCATAAGGCCATGACACACCCTCTCTTATTTATATATGTTCTGTTAGATATTCCGTCTCAAGCAAGAATTAGTAATTCTGTGCTTCAATCTGGAAGTAGCTCTGTGGGTGGTTGCAGACTGGGCAAACCTCAGGAGCCTGCTTGCCTACTACGATATGTCCGCAGTTAGAGCACTGCCAGATGCAGTCGCCGTCACGAGAGAAGACGAGCTTGTCCTG
>CAVBFV010000257.1:0-4617 GCA_963594575.1 Lachnospiraceae bacterium
GGACGCTCATACTTTCCGTAGAGAGTCTTGCAGCTGCTCAGAGAGAGCGCTGCGAGACCCAATATGATGATATTTAAATTCTTTTTCATTGTTTCCTTTGAAGTTACATTGCGTTATTACTTCTTCTCGATACCCTTCTTGTGGTGAGCAGCGTTGGCATACTGCACCAACTCGGCAGCAGCCTCCTCGTTCAACTCATCCTCGAACTTCAATGGAGTCAACTTCTCCTGCAACCACTGGAAGAGTGCGAAGAGAGCAGGAACCACGAAGATCTGACAGAGAGTACCAATCAACATACCACCTACGGCGGCAGCACCCAAGGTCTGGTTACCATTCTTACCTACACCTGATGCGAACATCAGAGGCAACAGACCGATAACCATCGCCAGAGAGGTCATCAGGATAGGACGGAGACGGGCACCGGCACCCAGGATAGCAGAGTACTTGATAGCCATACCCGTACGACGACGCTCAAGGGCAAACTGTACAATCAGGATGGCGTTCTTAGCCAACAGACCGATCAACATAATCAACGAAATCTGCATGTAGATATCGTTAGAGTGACCGAAGAGGTTGGTGAAGATGAACGAACCTGCCAAACCGAATGGGATAGACAATACCACAGACAGAGGCAAGATGTAACTCTCGTACTGGGCACTCAAGATCAGGTAAACGAATACGATACAGAGTGCGAAGATCAAGCCTGTAGAGTTGCTGGATTCAGCCTCAGAACGGGTCAAACCAGAGTATTCATAACCATAGCCTTCTGGCAATGTCTCCTTGGCAACCTCAGCAATCGCCTTCATACCGTCACCGGTAGAGTAACCGCTGTTAGGAGTTACAGAAACATCCATAGAGGTAAACAGGTTGAATCGGGTGATGTTAGCAGGACCATAAATCTTCTTCAAGTTCACGAACTCGCTTACAGGAGACATGGTGCCATCAGCACAACGCACATAAATCTTGCTCAGATCGTCTGGACGCATACGACTCTCAGGACCAGCCTGAATCATCACACGGTAGAGCTTACCGTAGGCATTGAAGTTAGATGCGTAAAGACCACCAAGGTAACCCTGCATGACAGACAATACTGAAGATGGAGAGATACCAGCCTGCTTGGTCTTGGCAACATCTACATCTACCATATACTGTGGGTAGTTAGGGTTGTACTGAGTCTGAGCGGTCTGAATCTCAGGACGCTTGTTCAACTCAGCCAGGAACTTCTTCACATTGTCATAGAACTTGTTCAAGTCACCACCGGTCTTATCCTGCATGGTCATGGTGATACCATTCTGTACAGAGAAACCGGAAATCATAGGTGGAGCGAAGGCAAGAACCTGTGCATCCTTGATGGCAGCAGTCTGCTTGTAGATCATACCCAATACAGAAGTATATTCCATAGGGTTGACGAACAATGCCTCGATACCACCACCCGTACAAGCCTCCTTGATACGGTGGAAGAATCCACCCGGACGCTCCTCGAATGGCTTCAGCTTCACGATGACGGTACCCTGGTTAGAACCGGCACCACCGATAAAGCTATAACCCATGATGGCGTTACGGGTTGCGATGGCTGGGTTGTTAGCCAACATCTTATCCACCTGCTTCACCACCTCGGCAGTACGTTCCTGAGAAGTACCAGGAGCTGTAGAGATACAAGCGAAGATAGTACCGGTATCCTCATCAGGCACCAGACCCGTCTTGGTAGTACCCATCAGGGCAACCAGACCTACGATACTGACAGCCACCAGGCTACCTGCGATAATGCCGTGGTTGATGACCCACTTGACACCACCTTTATATTTATTGGTAATCTTCTCAAACTGATAGTTGAATCCTGCGTGGAAACGGTCTACGAAAGACATCTTCTTGCCTTCGTGACCTTCCTCGTGTGGCTTCAGCAATACTGCACAGAGCGCAGGAGACAGCGTCAACGCATTGATAGCCGAAATGACGATAGATACAGCCATGGTTACACCGAACTCACGGTAGAAGTAACCGGAAGTACCACCGATGAATGATACAGGAACGAACACGGCAGACATCACCAATGTAATAGAGATGATGGCGCTGGAGATTTCGTTCATCGCATCGATAGAGGCTGTCAGGGCACTCTTGTAACCCTGGTCGAGCTTGGCGTGAACCGCCTCGACCACCACGATGGCATCATCGACCACAATCGCAATAGCCAGCAGGAGGGCTGACAGCGTAAGCAGGTTGATGGAGAATCCGAAGATCCAGAGGAAGAGGAACGTACCGACCAAAGCCACAGGTACGGCAATCATAGGAATCAGCGTAGAACGGAAGTCCTGCAGGAAGATATACACCACGATGAACACCAGTACCAGAGTGATGATCAAGGTGAAGATAACCTCCTCGATAGATGCGAACAAGAACTCGGTAACATCCATCAGGATGACATTCTTCAACCCTGGAGGATAACTCTTCTCCAGTTCATCCAGCTCCTTCTTTACGTCGCTTGCAATCTGGGTAGCGTTGGAACCGGCAATCTGCTGAACCATACCCATCACGGCAGGCTGACCATCATTGAGCAGGTTTACGTTATACTGCAAACCACCCAACTCAACCTTGGCAATTTCGCCCAAGCGGAGCGTCTGACCGGAAGTATTGCTCTTGATGAGGATGTTCTCATACTCCAATGGAGTCTTCAAACGACCCTTGTAACGCAAGGTATATTCATACTGCATATCAGAGCTCTCACCAAAGCTACCAGGGGCAGCCTCGATGTTCTGCTCTGCCAAAGCCTGGGAAACATCAGAAGGAACCAGTCCGAACTCCTTCATCTTCTCCGGCTTCAACCAGATACGCATAGAGTAGTTACGGGTAGAAGGGCTCTGCACATCACCCACACCATTGATACGCTTCAACTGAGGAACGACGTTGATCAGGGCGTAGTTGGTAACAAACTGGTCGTCGTAACGGCCATCGTCTGTGGTCAGAGCGAACATGATAACGTTGGAACTCTGACGCTTGGTTACGGTGACACCCACCTTGGTAACCTCGGCAGGCAACAGAGACTGCGCCTGAGACACACGGTTCTGTACGTTGACCGCAGCCATATCAGGGTCAGAACCCTGCTTGAAATAAACGGTGATGCTGGCATAACCAGAGTTAGACGCAGAAGAGGTCATGTAGGTCATGTTCTCCACACCGTTGATACTCTCCTCCAGAGGAGCGATGACAGAGTTCAACACCGTCTGGGCATCAGCACCCTGATAGGTGGTAGATACCGAGATGGTAGGCGGCGCGATATTCGGATACTGCTCGATAGGCAGCGATACCAAGCCGATGATACCCAGCAAGACGAAGAAGATGGAAACCACCGTCGAAAGTACTGGGCGCTTTATAAAGTTTGTAAATGTCATAATTTACTATTTTTCTTTATACCTTATTATATATTACTTCTTTCCGCCCATAGCAGTAGCGAAGGCATGAGCGTTATCCTGAGACTCAGCCAACTTGGCAGCCTCAGCAATCTTCTGATTGTAACGCTCCAGAGTGATAGGCTTGATCTGCTGACCATCGGTCAACTTGGTGATACCCTTCAAAACGATGCGGTCGCCTACATGAAGACCTGCAGTTACGATATAGTTCTTGCCATCATCCTGTGGGTTTACCTTGATCTCAGAATACTTCACCTTGTTATCCTTGGTTACTACGTAAACGAAGATCTTATCCTGAACCTGAGAGCAAGCCTCCTGAGGGATAACGATAGCGCTGTTATGATCGTTAGGAACAACGATAGAACCTGCACCACCACTCTTCAGCAACTTCTCTGGGTTAGCGAAGTGAGCGATGAGAGAGATAGAACCGGTAGTTGCATCGATGACACCACTCATCTTGACAACCTTACCTGGATGATTATAGATAGAACCGTCTGCCAACTGCAACTTGACAGCTGGGAAAGAAGCGATAGCAGCCTGAACGCTACCATTGGTCTTAGACATATTCAGAATCTGAGACTCAGAGAGTGAGAAGAATACCTCCATAGTGCTGATGTTGGAAACGGTTGTCAGAGCCTGACCAGAAGCGCTTACCAGAGCACCTACCTTGAAAGGAAGGCTACCTACTACACCTGCAGAAGGGCTGGTAACGGTACACCAAGCCAACTGCTCGCGGGCTGAAGCCAAAGCTGCCTCTGCCTGAGCTACCTGAGCCTGAGCTGTTGCATAGCTGTTAGCTGCTGTAGAGAGTTCGTATTCACCGATAATCTTACTATCATACAATTTCTTATTGTTCTGATAAGTCAACTTGGCTGTATTAGCCTGTGCCTTAGCTGTGTTTACAGCGGCAGCAGCAGAACGGACAGCAGCCTGATAGGTCTCGCTATCAATAGAGAACAAAGCCTGACCTGCTGATACAGTCTGACCCTCGTGTACAAAAACCTTAGTGATAAAACCAGAAACCTTAGGACGTACCTCTACATCCTGGATACCCTTGATGGTAGCAGGATAGGTAGTCTGCAATGCGGCGCTGGAAGTACCGATAGTAGCCACGGCGAACTCATCGTCGCCGAAGTTAGGCAGACCGCCCTTCTTACTTCCACCACATGATGTCAAAGCAGCAAGAACACAAACTGCTGCAACAAACAAAACG
>CAVBFV010000258.1:0-4581 GCA_963594575.1 Lachnospiraceae bacterium
AATCGGTTGAACTTCAAGCTGTTGCGCTTGTTGAAAATTGTTTTGTACATTAAATTAAATGTTTATAAATGAATAATAAATCGAAGCCGCAAGCCTGCACGGTTTTCGGCATTCGGGGTGCAAAGGTACTGCCTTTTGGGCAATTGACAAAATAAAATGTGAATTATTTTTTAATCTGCCGATGCAAAGTTAATGCAAATCAAGGTCGGTTTCCCACCTTGCAAATCGTATTCATTTCAGCCTCCTCGTGGCATAAAAAAGTATTAATTAGGCATAATCCTCAATAGGGTGATGCGATTTTCTTAAAGAAACATTCGCTTTTTCAGATTATTCTTGTATCTTTGCAGTTGATATGGGCAGCATTCAGCAATCAGAATACTGCTGTCGCAATTTTATGGTAATTAGAAATTAAAAAGAAAGGAACAGATAAGATGGAAAAGATCAACGTAAAAGAACTGAATGACAACGTCTTCGAGACTATTGGTAAGGAGTGGATGCTGGTATGTGCCGGCAACAAGGATCATTTCAATATGATGACCGCCTCTTGGGGCTGTTTGGGATGGCTTTGGAACAAGCCGGTGGCTGTGGTCTTTATCCGTCCGGAGCGTTTCACCCACGGCATCATCGAGGAGAATGAATTCATGACTCTCTCTTTCCTCGGCAACAGCGAGGAGGCTCGGAAGATTTATAACTTCTGCGGCTCTAAGAGCGGACGCGATTTGGATAAGGTGAAGGAAACAGGACTGATTCCTGTAGAAACCGATAATGGCTGCATTGGTTTCGAGCAGTCACGACTCACCCTGGAATGCCACAAACTTTATAAAGACAGTATGACCGCCGAGAAGTTCCTCGACAAGGACCTGCTCCAATGGTATGGTGCCAAGGGTGGATTCCACGATGTTTATGTTGTGGAGATTACCAATGCTTATAAAAAGTAAGAATTAAAATATGGCTCAAGAACAAACAGCAATTCGTGAACGCCAGAAAACCAGGCTCAAGGAGCCGGGGCGTTACGTGGTAATGATGTTCAACGACGACTTCACACCGATGGACTTCGTGGTAGAAATCCTCGAATCCATCTTCTTCAAGTCGCAGGCTGAGGCTGAAGCAATCATGCTCAAGGTTCATCACGAAGAAAAAGCCGTGGTGGGCACCTACAGCTATGACATCGCCAAGAGTAAAGTGGAGAAAGCGATGGAGAAAGCCCGTACGCAGAAGTTTCCGCTTAAACTCACTTATATGCCGGAATAGGCGTTGATTTCGGGGAAATATCCCCAATATATGCTAAGAAAAAGAAAGGAAAGAATAGAATGGATAATATGGGATTGACCCGATATATGAGTGTTCTGATGGACGATGCCATGAAGCAAGCCCGGTTCTTCGATCACGAGTTCGTGATGCCCGAGCACATGCTGCTGGCGTTGCTCAGGCAGTATGCATTCTGTCAGGCGCTGCAGGAAGAAGGCGTAGACAGCCTCAAAATGCACGAAGACTTGGTGGGATGGCTCGCCAAGCAGGAGCGTGTGCCTGAAACCATCAAGTATCTGCCAGAGCCGTCATCGCTCTTCAAAACCATGTTTGGAACGGCGTGCGCCCTGGCTGCTGCTGCCGACAGACAGCTGGTGAATGTACCCCATTTTGTGCAGGCGATGTTTGGCTTGCAGAATTCAGAAGCCGCCTTCCTGCTGTGCAAGAATGTGGGTGACCGGCAGGGCGAGTTTCTGGCGAGCGTTGACAGTTATTATCCTATTGGAGAAGATACTGGAGAGGCTGGCATGGGCATGGGAGCAGACTTTGATGATGACGATTATGCCAACGAGTATGACGACGACGAGGAAGAAGGCAGAAGACAGGTTGTACAGGATTGGCATCAGCTGGTTACCTGTATTTCTGACAAGGTAGAAGAGCACAATCCGCTCATCGGAAGAGAACAGGAACTGGACAGAACCATCCAGGTGCTCTGCCGTGCCGAGAAGAACAATCCGCTCCACATCGGAGAAGCCGGAGTCGGCAAGACAGCTCTGGTCTATGGTCTCGCCAAACTCATCAACGAAAACCAGGTTCCTGAACGTCTCAAGGGGGCTCGCATCTATGGCATGGACATGGGACAGATGCTTGCCGGTGCCCAATATCGCGGCGACTTCGAGAAACGCATCAAGATGGTGATGGAGGGAGCCGTGAAGGAAGGCAATACCATTATCTACATCGATGAGATTCATAATATGATAGGTGCCGGTCGTGGCTCAGATGGCGGACCTGATGCATCCAATATGCTGAAGCAATATCTGGAGGCAGGCGATATCCGTTTCATCGGCTCTACCACCTACGAGGAATATAACCGTTACATGGCTCAGAGCAAGGGCATCGTGCGCCGGTTCCAGCAGATAGATATCAAGGAACCTACCGAGGAGGAGGCTATCAAAATATTGGAGGGCTTGCAGTATAAATACAATAAGTTCCACAATGTAACCTATCGCAAGGACGCCCTGGAATATGCCGTCCGTGCCAGCGCCAAATATATCAGCAACCGCTGTCTGCCAGACAAGGCCATCGACCTGATGGATGAGGCGGGTGCTTATCTGGAGGTGCATCCGGTAGAATCTCGCCAGCGCTCTTACGTTACCAAGTCAATCATCCAGCAGATTCTGATTAAGGTCTGCAAGATTGATGCGGCTGCGATGAAAGATGAGAATAACGATGCTTTGGCTACGCTCCGCCAGCGCATACTCGACAAGATTTACGGTCAGGACAAGGCTGTAGACAAGGTGGTTGAGGCTGTGATGATGGCAAAGGCGGGATTGACAGATGATGACAAACCATTGGCTTCGCTCCTCTTCGTGGGACCTACCGGAGTTGGAAAAACCGAGGTGGCACGACAGTTGGCCAAGGAACTCGGCATCGAACTGGTACGCTTCGATATGAGTGAATATACCGAGAAGCATACCGTGGCAAAACTCATCGGTTCGCCAGCCGGATACGTGGGTTATGAGGATGGAGGACTTCTGACCGATGCCATCCGCAAGACGCCTAACTGTGTACTCCTGCTCGATGAGATAGAGAAGGCGCATAGCGATATCTACAACATCCTGCTCCAGGTAATGGACTATGCCCGTCTGACTGATAACAAGGGCCAGAAGGCTGATTTCCGTAACGTGATTCTCATCATGACCTCAAATGCCGGAGCGCAATATGCTTCACGGGCTAGCGTAGGTTTCAATGGAAACGTAAGTCGTGGCGAAGCGATGCTGGCACAGGTGAAGAAGACTTTCAAGCCTGAGTTTATCAACCGACTTTCCGACATGGTGGTGTTCAACGATATGGATAAGCACATGGCAGAACTGATTCTTGCCAAGAAACTTCGTCAACTCGATGCGAAACTGGCAGCAAAGGGAGTTACCGTAACGTTAACCGATGCTGCGCGCGAACAGTTGCTGAAATGGGGCTTTACCAAGGAATATGGTGCCCGCGAGATGGATCGTGTCATCGGTAACCGCTTGAAACCGATCCTGATGAAGGCGCTGCTCTTCGGCAAACTCAAGAAGAGTGGCAAGGCGCATGTCGACTTTGACGGAAAGGAACTGGTGATTAATTATTAGAATGAAAGTCTAGTCAAGAATTTCTTGATAAAAGATAAGCGTATGATATTACAGATAGATGATACTGCGGACGAGATTTATTTTCCCGATCCGCATTATGGCGATGAGGATGGATGCTTTGCGATTGGTGGCGATTTGGGTATCAACCGCCTGTTGCTGGCTTATAGCAATGGCATCTTTCCCTGGTATAGTTTCCGTGACCAGCCTGAAATACTCTGGTTCTGTCCGATGAAGCGTTTCGTCATCTTCCCTGATGAAATCCACATCAGTCATTCCATGCGTACCCTGATGAGGAAGAACCGATACAGCGTAGGAATCAACGAAGATTTCGATGGCGTGATACGGGGATGCAGTAAGACCAACGGACGGTATTGGGAAGATGGCGCATGGCTGGGCGAGAACATCATCCAGGCATTTACTGCCCTCCATAAGCAGGGCTTTGCGGCGAGCGTAGAGGTATGGGATAATGAAACCGATGAACTGGTGGGGGGACTTTATGGTGTCACCATCGGCAAGGTTTTTATCGGAGAAAGCATGTTCTCCAGGGTTCCGTCAGCTTCTAAGATTGCCCTCATCTTCCTTGCCAGATACTTGCAGGAGCACGGTGGAAAGATGATAGATTGTCAGTTGGAGACTCCTCATCTCAAATCGATGGGTGGCAGATATATTTCTTACGAGGAATATATGAAGATTATGAACGAAGAATAAGAGATGTTCTTCTCGGAATAGAAGAACATCTTCTTTTGAATAAAAAATAAAGGCTAGGTTTCCAGAATAGTAAACCTAGCCTTTGTTATTATCTGGCTTTTTGCTTTTTATTAGAATATCGGTGTGCCGATGCAGCCGTTAGGTGCCTGAATATGCAGCATCGCACAAACGGTAGCGGCAATATCCGTCATATAGTGAGGCTGGGCACTCTCGCCGTGCTGGATGCCCCAACCCATAAACAGGCAAGGAATATGGATATCGTATGGATTCCATGCTC
>CAVBFV010000259.1:0-4568 GCA_963594575.1 Lachnospiraceae bacterium
AGAAGAAGCTCGTAGCTTACATCCGTGAGAAGTTCACACAGACATGGTTGAAGAACCAGGGTGATCCTGCTCGTGTAGTATCTTTGCTCGAGCGTATCAACCCTAACGCTTTGATGATTGGTTTCTGCCGTCGTTTCGCTACATACAAGCGTGCTCACCTGCTCTTCACCGACTTGGAACGCTTGTCTAAGATCGTTAACGATCCTGAGCATCCAGTATTGTTCTTCTTCTCAGGTAAGGCTCACCCAGCTGATGGTGCAGGCCAGGGCTTGATCAAGAAGATTTTCGAGATCAGTCAGCGTCCTGAGTTCCTCGGCAAGATTATCTTCCTCGAGGACTACGATATGACTTTGGCTCGCCGTCTGGTTTCAGGTGTTGATATCTGGATGAATACTCCTACACGTCCATTGGAGGCTTCTGGTACATCTGGCGAGAAGGCTGAGATGAACGGTGTTGTCAACCTCTCTGTACTTGATGGTTGGTGGGTAGAAGGTTACCGCGAGGGTGCTGGTTGGGCTCTTCCTGAGAAGCGTACATACCAGAACCAGGGTTACCAGGATCAGCTTGATGCTGCTACTATCTACAACCTCTTGGAGAACGACATCATCCCAATGTACTACAACAAGAACAAGGAAGGCTTCAGCAAGGAGTGGATCCAGGTAGTAAAGAACTCTATTGCTACTATCGCTCCTCACTATACAATGAAGCGCCAGTTGGATGACTACTATGATAAGTTCTACAATAAGCAGGCTGCCCGCTTCAAGAAGTTGAGCGCTAACGACAATGCACTTGCTAAGGAGATTGCACTCTGGAAGGAGAGCGTTGCAGAGCGTTGGGATGGTATCCATGTTGTATCTAAGGACGACTGCATGCTGATGGCTGCTGAGACTGGTCAGAAGATCAAGCTTCAGTATGTTATCGATGAGCAGGGCTTGAACGATGCAGTAGGTTTGGAGCTTGTTGTATTGAAGGAGCAGCCAGAGGATGGCAAGCAGGTTTATGCTGTTTATCCATTCAAGATGGTTGGTCACGAGGGTAACAACTTTACATTCGAGGCTGAGATTGAGCCAATCAATGCTGGTTCATTCAAGACAGGCGTACGTATGTATCCTAAGAATGATAAGTTGCCACACCGTCAGGACTTCTGCTACGTGAAGTGGTTGAACTAATATAATAGCGACATTGTCACATTATAAATATATGAATCCTGTATCTCTTTTGGGGATACAGGATTTTTTTTGTTTGAAATCGAAAAATGAACAGTGTTATTGTAGTTGTGAAAAGTGAATTGTGAAAAGTGAATGTAGATTAGAAACAAGAGGAAGAATGGAATCATAAAAAAGGAGTCTTCCTTTTTAAAAGAAAGACTCCTTGTAAACTTGTATGATGATATTTCCTTATACCAGGTACTGGGAAGAGATACTCTCGTTATCCTCAACACGGCGAATGGTTTCTGCAAACATATCTGCAATAGAAATCTGCTTAATCTTTGCGCAACGCTTGGTGTAAGGGATGGAATCAGTGAATACTATCTCCTCAAGAGCTGAATCCTGGACACGCTCAGATGCAGGACCACTCATCACGCAGTGAGATGCACATGCACGGACAGTCTTTGCACCAGCCTGCTTCATGATGTCGGCAGCCTTCGTGATAGTACCGGCTGTATCGACCATATCATCAATGATGACAACATTCTTGTCTTTTACATCACCGATAATCTGCATGCTTGCTACTACATTGGCGCGAGCACGGGTCTTGTTGCAGAGCACGAGAGGGCAGCCGAAGTACTTAGCATAAGTGTTGGCACGCTTAGAACCACCAACGTCTGGAGAAGCAATGACCATATCCTTGAGGCGTAAGCTCTGCAGGTATGGCAAAATAACGCCAGATGCATAGAGGTGATCTACAGGAACATCAAAGAAGCCCTGAATTTGGTCGGCATGGAGATCCATGGTGATGAGACGGTCGATACCGGCAACGCTGAGCAAGTCGGCTACCAGTTTAGCGCCGATGCTGACACGTGGTTTGTCCTTGCGATCCTGACGGGCCCATCCGAAGTAAGGAACAACAGCAATAATATTGCGGGCAGAAGCACGCTTTGCTGCGTCAATCATCAGAAGCAACTCCATCAAGTTGTCTGAATTAGGGAATGTGCTCTGTACGAGGAAAACATCGCGTCCGCGGATAGACTCCTCGAAAGATACGCCAAATTCACCATCAGAGAACTTGGTTACAACCAAATTACCCAGTGGGCAACCTAAACTAGCGCAGATTTTTTCTGCAAGGTATCTCGAGTTAGTACCAGAGAATACCAAAAAAGAGTTTTTGTCACTCATTTCTATTAGTGTTTATGTGTATTAATAGTTATTTTTATCTGTTTTCATGTAGGGGGATGAATCTTTTTTCGGGAACCTCAGTATTAGCTGATAGCCTTTCTCAATTTCTCGAAGTGAAGAATCAACTCTTTGAAATCGCGCTCGTTGTGAATGTCGAAACGGTTCCAGAGATCTCCACAGATTACTACTCCTCCAAATCCGAGTTCCTTGGCAATCTTGAGATTTTCCAGACTCATGCCTCCCAAGGCGTATACCTTCTTGTCTATGAGTCCTGCCTTGGCTGCATTCTCAAGCTGCTGCAGATTGAAGGAAGACCTTTCATCTTTAAACTCAATACAGTCGAAGATGTTTTTCAGAAACACATAGTTTGATTTCTTCTTCATCTCTTTCAGCATCGAGAGATCTGTGCAGGTGCGACTGAACTTGCCTTTGTATCCATCCGGTACCGGTGCTAGCGGATCGTCTATATGGATTCCTGCTAAATCATATTCCTGTTTGAGGTAATAATGATCATGAACAGTAATCTTGCGAAGATAGTCTTCAGGCAGTAACGTGAGCAGTCGCTCAGCATACATTGGTGACGAACCTGGCTTGAAAAGATGCAGGTTGTCCATGCCCTCGTCGAACAGCGAGGATAGTATTTTATCTTCTTCCACAAAGAATGTGGACTTGGTCATTATCGCTAATTTCATCGTCAAAATGATTTTTATGATGCAAAAGTATTAAAAAAAACGCAAACTAGCAATTATATTCGGGATAAAAAGCTATCTTTGCACCATAAAATTAATATTTATCAAGTTATGCAAGTAAATTTAGCAAATTTTAATGAGATTCATCGACCAATTTACGTTTTAGAGGAAGAACGTTTGCGACACAATCTGTCGCTCATCAAGAGTGTGGCTGAGCGTGCCGATATGGAAATTATTCTAGCTTTTAAGGCTTATGCTCTTTGGAAGACATTTCCGATTTTCAGAGAGTATATTTCTTCGACCACGGCCAGCTCTCTTAGCGAGGCAAAACTGGCGTATCATGAATTTGGCAGTAAGGCGCATACTTTTTCGCCGGCTTATACCGATTATGAGATTGATGAGATAGCTCAATGCTCAAGTCATCTTACTTTCAACTCGCTTACGCAATATGAGCGATATCATGAACGGGTTCGTAGGGCAAATTCTGGCATCAGACTGGGATTGAGAGTAAATCCGGAATATTCTGAAGTCGGAACATTGCTGTATAATCCGTGTGCACCTGGAACCCGATTCGGTGTATCGGCAGATAAATTGCCTCAAACTTTGCCTTCAGATATAGAAGGATTCCATTGTCATTGTCACTGCGAGAGTGGGGCGGATGTCTTTGAACGTACGTTAGCTCATATCGAAGAGAAATTCTCTCCTTGGTTTCCGCAGCTGAAATGGATCAATTTCGGTGGAGGTCATCTGATGACCAGGAAGGATTATGATGTGGAACACCTTATTAATATAATAAAGGGATTTCATCAGCGTTATCCTCATCTTAAAATTATCATGGAACCTGGTAGTGCCTTTGGGTGGCAGACCGGGCCGCTTGTAACTCAAGTAGTAGATGTGGTTGAAGATAAAGGTATCAGGACAGCTATCATAAATGCCAGTTTTACCTGTCATATGCCCGACTGTCTGGAGATGCCGTATATGCCAGCTGTCAGAAATGCAGAAACCCTGGAGGTTGATGATCCGACGAAGGCTCCTGAGGGCGCACATATATATAGAATAGGTGGCAACAGTTGTCTGAGTGGAGATTTTATGGGCTTCTGGAAATTTGACCATGAATTGCAAATAGGCGAGAATGTTATTTTCGAAGATATGCTGCATTACACTACGGTAAAGACAAATACCTTTAATGGAATTACTCATCCATCAATAGGAATCGTACATTTAGATGGAAAATTGGAAACTCTAAGAGATTTCAGCTACGAAGATTATCGCAGTAGGATGGATTAGTATAATTTCTATTTTCCCGATTTTTCTGCCGGATGAGTTTAAAAATCGGCAAAATAAGGCTTAAAATGTGTGTTTTGCTCACTAAAAAGGGCAAAATGCACATTTTTTTTCAAAAAAATCGAAGAAAAGTTTGGTAATTCAGAAAAAAGTAGTACCTTTGCACTCGCATTCAGAGGAACGCTCCTAAGTAATAGGAAAAACTGCGGAAATAGCTCAGTTGGTAGAGCACAACCTTGCCAAGGTTGGGGTCGCGGGT
>CAVBFV010000260.1:0-4549 GCA_963594575.1 Lachnospiraceae bacterium
CAATGCAATTCTTGCTGTAGTACAACAGTAAGACGATTACTCATGCCCATAGGGGGTGCTGAGTAGTTACCAGAGCCTTTTTTATTCCAAAATTACGTTAAATCACGCTTGTGAATTTTCACTTGCGAAACTTTAGTTACAGATATGAACAACCTGGTTATTTGACTGATCCGTATAAAGTTAATATTTGTTTTAATATAAATTCAGCTATCTCAGGTGAATTGCCTAATTCTATAGAAGTTGTTTCAGACTTGAATGGTTTGGCAATGTGGTTTATGGATGTTATATTGGATAAAGAATTATATAGTAGTCGGCAATCATCACAGGTTCTAATCAATAATTTAAATAGGATTGTTTCTGCTTCTTTAAAAAGTAAAACAGGAATTGAAACTAGGTTAGGTATTGGTCCGAGAGAAAATACAGCCTCTCGAATAGCTATTACAAATCAAAAAGGGGATATATTATATCCGACAATCTTCAATATTTCATCAGGTGAGAGTGCACTTATCTGTATGTTTGGCGAAATACTAAAACAAGCAGATAAACTTGGAATGGTTATGGATGTCCCAGGTATTGTACTTATTGACGAAGTCGATAAACATCTGCACATAAAATTGCAAAAAGAAATTTTGCCTCAATTGTTTGAGCTTTTTCCTAATATACAATTTATTGTAAGCAGTCATTCACCATTCTTGAATATGGGGCTTGCGGATAGAAATAGCAATCGAACCAGATGTTTTGATCTGGATAATAATGCTTTGGAGTGTATGCCTGTAAATAACCAATTGTATTCTGAGGTATATGATATGTTTATCAATGAAAACAACCGCTATGCGGAAAAGCTAAGGTTGATGGATGGTAAAGTGGCTGCTTTGTGTAAACCTCTTGTTATCACAGAAGGGAAAACCGATATCAAGCATATATTAAAAGCTAAGGAAGTTTTAAACATAGATTTGGATTTTGATATAATAGATTCTGCTTCTCAACCAGATGGTGACGATAACCTAAAAAAGTTATTGAACCATTTAGCAAAGATAAAGCAACCGCATAAAATTATAGGTATCTTTGATTGTGACATATCCAAGACGGTGTCTGAAATGCATCCTGGTGGAAATAGTTATAAGGATTATGGCAATGGTGTTTATGGTTTTACGATTCCTGTTCCCAAGGAAAGAGAGAAGAATGGTCAGACAGGGATATCTATAGAGTATTTATACTCTGATGGCGAGATAAAGAGCCCTGTAAATGAATCTGGACGACGCCTTTTCTTGGGAACAGAATTTAAGAGAAAATCTATGTTACATAATGAAGACAGCAGATTGACTTTATGCAAACCAAACGGAAAAGGGGAAGATAAGATACTGGAAAATAATGGAGGTCAAGCGGTTTATGATAAGGAAGATAATAATTACTTGGCGAAGAAGGATGAATTTGCAGAGGCTATCAAAAGTGGGTTCATTCACATAAGCGAAGAGAGCTGGAATCATTTTAAGCCGATATTTGACCTGATGAGTGAAATCATGCAGAAGTAGAGTTGCCTGTGGCTTATCTTGACAAAGTTTTCTGATAGAACGTGTTAATTTATGAAACTGATATATTGTTATATATAGCGTTTTCGCAACATAGAAAACCAGGAGGTATCTCTATCTGATGAATTCGATTGTCACTAACGTGATTCTAAAATATTTATAGAAAAGCGGGGAAAGAATCCTCTGATGGATTATATCTATGACAATGGATTCATGAGTAATCTCAGAATTATTGTAGGAAAGACAGGGTCTGGTAAAACCAATTTCCTGCAATTGATAGGTATGGATTGGTTGAACAGGGAAGACACGGCTGAAAGTGATGTATATCTACTGTTGTATAAAATACATGATGAAAATGTTTTTTTTCGAAGAAGTGGGGCTAGGGAATGCCAAACGGGCATATCGCTTCACTTATGATTTCGATAAGCATGAAATTCTGAACTCTACTTCTGCATCTTATGCTGATCATGAGGATACATATATCATCAACGCCTTTGATAGATATGAAGGAGTTGGGGGTTGTGGAAGTTTGCAGGGGGTATCATGTATATTATGCAGGAGGTGTTCAGCATGCCTGCCTCTCAGCTTATCGTTCCTCCGAATGAGAAGTATGGTAAGTTTGTGCTGAACGAAGTACTGGAAGCCGGGAACTTCGGAAAGCATGATGCTCGGAATCGGTTCGGGAAGTCACAGCTTGGACATAATCTCCAAAGGGTGTATAGGGATATGAGACTTGTGAGGTATTTTCCTGCAGAGGCGCTTTGTGAACCATTGTTTCGTACTTGGCACTTCTTCTGGAGGCTAAAATATAAAAAATAAATTAATCAAATAATTAATTGAAATAATTCTGTTTATATTTATCGAGATGCAGATAGGTAATCAGCTAGATGAGGATGACAGTCTGCACTTCGATTATCAATGATAATCATAATGAAGAAAAAAGTTTTTGCAAGCGGTTGCTATGACCTGCTACATTCTGGTCATGTGGAGTTTTTCCAGCAGGCATCATAGTATGGTGACCTTATGTAAGCATGTATCATCCGGGATGGGCGATTACCATCTCGCTGGATCCGACCTTTGAGGTGCGCGACCGCTGTGGTCTGTCTACCTCTACCCGTAAGATGATTCAGAAGATATGGCCGGTCAAGTTGCCGAAGATGGATCCGGAGATGCTCGCCAGACTGGTATTCTGCTTTGAGAACAATCCGGAGCGTCATGACGGTATCATCTCTGGTGCCAAGGATTCTATCGGTATCTGTGTTCCCGGTCTGGTGCGTCATTATTATGACAACAACTTCTGGCCGGAGAAGATAGAGAGTACGCAGGATGAGATGACCCTCCGTTTCCTGGAAGACCATCTGGTGATGATTCCGATGGAACCGAGAAGACCGGGAAGCAGAATCAACCTGTCGCAGTCGCTCAATGGTATCGGATGGATTGTAGGACCGCTGGTTGGCGGACAGCTTCTGTTCTCGGGTGTCAACATCGCCATTCCTTATGCCCTGGTAGGTATCTTCGTGCTTTCTGTGGCGCTGGTGCTGCTGGTCTGTGCCATCCTCACCTTTGTAGCCACATTGATAGTGGTGGTATGTAGCGGAACCTTATCTCTCATTGCGTTCTTCGCCCTGTATCTGGGAGAGAGCATCATGTTTCCGACTATCTTCTCGCTGGCATTGAGGGATGCGGGGACAAAGACCAAACTTGCTTCTTCATTGCTTATCATGACGATAGTGGGTGGTGCGGTTGCTCCTGTAATTATGGGGTATATTGCGGATACTACGGGCAGTATGGCGATAGCCTTTCTCATACCGCTGGTATGTTATGGGGTGATTGGAGGGTATGCACTTTCGGATCGCTCTGTTTCTTCTTTTGCAAAGAAGTAGTTTTTTCGAAAATCACCCCGTCCCTCTTTACCCTTAAAGAGGGCTCCACCTCTCACCCCGACCCTCTCTCCCTCAGGGGAGAAGGAGGAAACCGCTCCTCCTCGTCGCTCGGAACCGCTACGCTCTAAGGTTGGCGGACCAAAGCGGTCTTCGCCATATTTTGCGGGATGGGACCGCCTGGGGATAGCAGTTTATAGTTTACAGTTAATAGTTTATAGTTTACGGTTGATTTTGCGGTAATTTGCTGATAACTTGCAGATTTCTTTTGATTTTCTTGGTGATTTCGAGGAAAAAGCGTATTTTTGCGGCAGATTGCAATTAAAGAATTTAAAAGGAGAACAATTATGGATACATTAGATAAAGAATTTTGGGAAAAACGTGAAGCTGCTATGAAAAGATTTATGGCGGCAAAAGAGCGTAAAAAGGCTCGTGTAGCTGAAATTACTAAGAGCCTTTGTGAGGAATATAAGGAACGAACGGGGGTATATCCTAAATATATAAATGTTTGGTAATGAAACCACTTCCTTTGGATATAATTAATGCTTCTGCTCCTTATGAGGTTTATTGGCATGAAACGTCTCGAACTTATCGCTTTAAAAGTGATTTTGGTGTGGTACTTGCTATTGGCTTTGATGATGATGACATCATTGAAAATGCAGAATCATATGTCTTTTCTATCATCAATGTAAATAAAATACCTTCTCCACGAGACTTGAAAATGCGTGATACGGTGATGCTTATCATAGAGAACTTCTTTAATATGAACGAAGCTGCTCTCTTGTATATTTGTGAGAGTGGGGATGGTAAGCAGCATATGCTAAGCCGTCTGTTTGAATATTGGTTTTCCTCTTATCAAATGAAAGATAAGTTTATTTTGATGCCTGTCAGTATCGAAGATATGGAGGGAATTGAAAATTTTGCAGCTTTAATTATTCGAAAAGATAATCCGAATGTTTTAGATATTGTTGCAGAATTTTCAAACACTGTGGCTATGTTTAGGGTAAAACCTAATAGTCATGACTAATTTCTTTTGATATTCTTGATGGGCTTAAAAGTCTTTACGACCCCTTCGGTTCCCCTTACAGGGGACAGAAACCTTCCTTACCGTTAAGGAAGGCTCCACCTCTCATCTCGGTC
>CAVBFV010000261.1:0-4542 GCA_963594575.1 Lachnospiraceae bacterium
TAACTATCTACAAAGTTGGTGAGCGACTTGCTGGTGTCGTGAATCGCCTGAATGCCTTCCTCGTATTCGCTTCCCTTGATGTGCGGGGTGCCGAGATAGGCCTGGCAGATGCTGGAGATGGGAGCCGTGGCGTTCATGATTTCATGGGTGAGCACGCGGGTCAGCTTTTGCCAGGATTCCACTTCGTGCCGGGCAACGAGGCGGGCAATATCGCCCTGCATGTCGTTGAGTGCCTGCTGCAAGGCTCTTTCGCCTGGCAGCAAGCCCGAAGTGGGGAGGCGGAAGGCGTAATCGCCATTTCTTACAGCCTCACGCATCAGGAAGGCACGCGCCTTCAGTCTTCGTTGATGGCGAAAGAACAGATAGATGAGGCTGCCCAGGATGAGGCAGATTCCACCTATTAAATATATAAGTTTAATAATAATCATAAAATAGCTCTAATACATTTGTCTCTTAACTTCTTTAACTTCCCCTACAAGGCGTCATCTCTTCAGTTTTGCGTAAAGGGTTTGTCGGGTAATGCCGAGCATTTCGGCTGCACGCGAGATGTTGCCGTGGCATTTATCCACAACCTTCCGGATGTAGTCGTTCTCGAAGTTCTCCAAGGTTGCCACTTCTGTATTGTTGTCGATGGCGTCCTTGAGCACCCTTATCAGTTCGTCATTATCCCAGGGTTTGGTGACAAAATCGGCGGCTCCGCTTTTCAATCCCTTGATGGCTAGCTGCACATCGGCAAAGGCGGTGATGAGCACCACGGGGATATGGGCGTGGAGCCGGCGGAAGGTGCGGAGCCAGAGTAAACCGTCCTGACCGCTGTTCACGCCAAGCGAGAAGTTCATGTCGAGCAGGATGAGATCTACCTGCTCCTGTTGCAGCAGCGTGGGGGCGGTATCGGGGCGAGGCAGGGTGAGAATCCGTTCGAACGTATTGCCCAGACAGATTTTCAGCGCCGTGAGTATCGACGGATTATCGTCGATGACAAGAAGGGTTCCGTATTTCATATTTTCTTTTTTGTTTGCAAAAGTACGCTTTTTTCCTGAAACGGCAAACAAAAACGGCGCTGTTGTGTGATAATCATACAATAGAGTGTATGAATTTCATACAATCCACCTTTCGGGCTGGTGAAAAACTTGGCAGAAAACGGGAGAAGCCGTAACTTTGCAGCAGTTTTAAATAAATGAGTATATGATGAAAAGTTATGTGAAATTCTTATCACGCAACAAGCTTTATGCCACCATAGAGGCGTTGGGTCTCTCGGTGGCGCTGGCTTTTGTGCTGATTCTCGTTTCTTATGCTACTGCAGAGTACCGTGTGGGAACGAATCAGAAACTGGCGAAGGAACTCTATGTAGCAGGTTCCGGTGATTATCTCGGAATGACCTGGGGTACAGCCAAGGAATTCTTTCCTTCCATCCCCGAAATCAAGGGATGGACAAGATTTGGTGAATATTATGCTCCGCAGGGAGCCATGATAGATGGACAGTATTATGAGGCAAAATATCTGGCTATCGACCCGAACTTCTCTCAGTTCATGGGTTACAAATGCCGTGGTTGTGCGCCTGACCATCTCCTTTCGGATACTCATCAGGCGATGGTCTCGGAATCGTTCGCCAAGAAAGCCTTCGGCAACGCTAATCCTATCGGCCGCACCATCCAATGCGGTAAGTTGCAATTCAAGGTAGTGGGAATCATGGAGGATTTCGACCGTGAAGACCTTTTTGCCCCATACGATATTTTCGTGTCGATGAAACTGATAGAAGCTGAGGCTCAGCCGATGGATCAGTTTGGATCCTGCATCACGGTGGCGCGGCTGGCAAAGAATGCTGACCCAGAAAAGGTAAAACAGACTTTGCTTGGCAAATACATGAACTATTGGAAAGATTGGAAAAAGGAATCGGATGGAGTCAACTTCATGTGGGGTTGCCAGTTTGTGAGATGGGACCAGATTCATTTTACGGATGATGATGTCGAAATTTTCAAGCATGGCAATCGTACTCTGGTGAATATCCTCCTGGTAGTGGCGCTGGTTCTGCTGCTCTCAGCCTTGTTCAATTACATCAATCTTACGGTGGCTCAGATTGGCAACCGTGCGAAGGAGATGGCTACCCGAAGGCTGCTGGGCGAATCGGTAGGGGGCGTGATGCTTCGTTATCTCAAGGAGTCGGCGCTCTTCACGGCGGTCTGCTTCCTGCTGGGCTTGTTGATTTCCTGGGCATTCATCCCGTTGTTCAATTCGATGTTGGATACGAAAATCGACCTGTTCCATTCCTTCGACCTTCTGTGGTTCCTGCCGTTGGCTTACGTCATCATTTCCATCTTTGCGGGAATCCTTCCTGCCATCGTGGTTTCCCGTTTCAATCCGATAGATGTGGTGAAGGGAACCATCCGCATGCGCAGCAAGATGTGGTTCAGCAAGATATTTATCGTAGCCCAGAACGTCATCAGTATCACGCTGGTAGTCATGGCGATAACGATGATGCTCCAGATGAAGCATCTTGCCGATTTGCCATTGGGGTATCAGACGAAGGATATTGTTTCCATCTATTCTTCCTTGGATGGTTCGCCGGAGAAGATGTCTATTCTCAAAGACCGTCTGAAAGCGCTTCCTGAGGTGGAAGAGGCAACTTGCGGCAAAGCCAATCCTATCAGAAGCTGGGGAAATGGCGTGCATGATGACAACGAAAAACTGATAGGAATGCTCCGTATGTTCATGGCTGATTCTACGGCGATGAAGATGTTGGGATTCAAGGTGATTGAACAGTATTGCGAACCAACCTATGGCAAGATTTGGGTCACGGAAGATGCGAAGCGTGCCTATGGTGTTTCTGCCCACAAACCTTGGTTCGGAATGAGACTGGAAAACGGAAAGCACGAATACGAGGTGTGCGGCGTGATTGCCGATTACCATAGTGGAGATGCGCTGAGCGAGAATGAGAAAACGGAGCATAATGCCATTGGAGTCATTACCCCGCAGCAGGGTGGATGGTCTGTTCTGGTGAAAACCCGTGGCGATCATGCCCAGGCGCAGCTGGCAATCCGGAATACCTGCAAGCAGGTGGCTAAGGAACTGATGGGCGTTCCTACGGAAATGGAGGTGGAGTATTTGGATGATACGCTGAAGAATAACCTCAAGGACAAGCATAATATGATGGTGCTCATCATCACCTTCATGAGCATCTCTATCCTGATTTCTGCCTTGGGGCTCTTCGGAATGTCGGTTTATTACGGCAACCAGCAGAAGCGCCAGATTGCCCTGCGCAAGGTGATGGGTGCTTCGATTGGGGATGCAGCTTGGCAACTGGCTAAGAGATTCCTCGTCAGTTCGCTGGTGGCTGTGGTCATCGCCATCCCTATCTGCGTGAAGCTGATGCAGACTTATCTTATGGATTTCGTCCATCGCATCTCCTTCCCTTGGTGGGTGTTGCTGGCTGGCGCCGTCTTCACCTTATTGATAGCCTTTGTTTCGGTTATCGGCTGCACCCTGCGTACGGCGATGTCGAATCCTATAGACAGCATCAAGGCTGAATAATGAGTCATAAACTTTAAAAAGATTTCTAACGATAAAAAGTTTTTTACGATGATACGAACAGAGAATTTAACTAGAATATTCCGCACGGAAGAGGTGGAAACCATCGCCCTGAACGGCGTAAACATAGAAGTAGAGGATGGTGAGTTTATCGCCATCATGGGTCCTTCGGGATGCGGCAAGTCAACCTTGCTGAACATCCTGGGCTTACTGGATAGTCCTACGGAGGGCAAGTATTGGTTGAATAACGAGGAAGTGGGTCATCTGAAGGAGCGTGAGCGCACCGCCTATCGCAAGGGTCGCATCGGCTTCGTGTTCCAGAACTTCAATCTTATCGACGAACTTACCGTTGAGGAAAATGTGGATTTGCAGCTGAAATACCTCGGAGTGGGGAAGGCGGAGCGCAAGGAGCGCGTGCTCGAAATTCTGAGAAAGGTGAAGCTGAGCCATCGTGCCAAGCATTATCCTCATCAGCTTTCGGGCGGTCAGCAGCAGAGGGTTGCCATCGCCCGTGCCGTGGTGGGCAAGCCTAGCATCATCCTTGCTGATGAGCCTACGGGTAATCTTGATTCCATGAATGGTATGGAGGTGATGCAGTTGCTCAGCGAACTGAACGAGGAGGGAACCACCATCGTGATGGTGACGCACTCCAAGCACGATGCTACCTACGCCAGTCGCATCATCAATCTGTTTGATGGACAAGTGGTGGATGCGGTAAATGATCAGCTTTAATCTGCGGTTTCGAATGATTAGCTTTGAGCTGTGTTTCTGTCCAATAATTAGACGGCTGTGTCTAATTGTTGGACAGTCTGTTTAATGAGGTTTTTTGTCTAATGGCTTGATTATCAGGAGAAGTGCTATTTTGGCACGGCTCTTGTCCTTATCATGCCAAAATGAAGAAAATTATGAAAAGAATAGGAATAATGATAGGATGGTTGGTCTGGGTGGCTGGTGCCTCGGCTCAGAGCTGGAGCCTTGACGACTGCATGAAATACGCCGTGGAGCACGCCACGGAGG
>CAVBFV010000262.1:0-4513 GCA_963594575.1 Lachnospiraceae bacterium
TAAGGTTAATGTCCAAGCCTTTACGTAACTTAATTACATTTGCCATAACTACATTAAAAAATATTAAATATAAATTTACTAATCACTTCAAGATATATGCGTCAGCGCCCTCATCAAGACGCTATACTGGCCATCTGCCATAAAACATATATTTTATCTACTTCTATGCTGAAACTTCTAACGTGCTGCAAAAATAGTGAAAAAAAGTGATATAAAAAAGAAAAATTGTGTGAATTATTCGATTTTATGCCGATTTTTCAGTAATTTTGTCGCAAAATTCAAATTAGTAACATTTTTGTAAACTAGAGAAAGCAACTCTGAAACATTTAAAACATATCATCAATAGCATTATATGGACGCTGGCTGCTGTCTATTTCTTGCTTGTCGTACTGTTGCACGTGCCACCAGTACAGGCCTTCATCGGCTCTGAAGTAGCCGGTGCGCTGGCTCAGAAATTCGGCACTCAGGTAAGTATCGGAAAGGTGAACCTGGGCTTCTTCAACCGCATTATCATAGATGACGTGATGATGCTCGACCAGAAGGGCGACAGCATGATCTGTGCTTCGCGCGTATCGGCAAAGCTCGATTTCCTGCCTTTGAAGGATGGCAAGATTTCGGTTTCATCTGCCCAGCTATTCGGGCTCAACGCCAACATCTACAAGCAGGATGCCAAGAGTCCGATGAACATCCAGTTCGTGCTCGATTCGCTGGCTTCGAAAGATACCACCCGCCATACTCCGCTCGACCTGCACATCGGAAGCCTGATTATCCGCCATGGTGCCGTTGCCTACAACCAGCGCGATATTGCGCCTAAGCCGGGCGTCTTTTCGCCGCAGCATCTGGGCATCACCGACCTCTCTGCCCACATTATTCTGGGCCATCTCACCGACAAGGATATTCATTTGGCTGTCAAGAAGATAGCGCTGAAAGATAAATCAGGACTTCAACTCAGAAATCTGAGATTCAAACTCGATGCCGACCAGCAGCAAGCCCAGCTCAGAGACTTCAGCATCGAGCTCCCTCATTCGCAATTGCAGTTTGATGACCTGCGCGCTACCTACCGCATCGAGAACAAGCATATCGTAAAGCCTACACTCCAGTTTCAGGGCGGCATCAAGCCATCCGTCATCACGCTTGCCGATATTGCCTGCTTCGTGCCTGAACTCCGCAAGTTCAAGGATGCCCTGCAGCTTCATCTCCAGTTTTCGGGCACCAGTACATCTGCCCGCATCCATAACCTCGAATTCAAGACTCAGAGCGGCAGTCTGCTGCTCAGGGCTAACGGCCGTGTGAGCGATTGGGACCGCCTTCTGCGCTGGAAGGCAAACATCTCAGCCCTCAAGATATCAGGCGATGGCATCGGAGAGGTTTCCAGAAATCTGGGCAAACGCATCAGCATTCCGAAAGAAGTGCTGCGCCTGGGCGACATATATTATATAGGTGAAGTATATGGTGCTGGCAAGAAGGCAGGCACCCGCGGCCAGCTGAAGACCGGCGTGGGCGAAGTAGCCATCAAGGCCGAAAAGGCTGGCTCCGAGCTCAAGGCTAGCATCAACACCCAGGGCATCAACCTGGGCCGAATCCTCGACAACGGGCAGTTCGGCATCCTGGCAGCATCGCTTTCGGCTCACGGCAACAAGCAGCATTTCTATGCCAAGGGCAGCATTCCGCGCTTCGATTTCAACAAGTACAGCTACCGCAACATTCAGATAGACGGCAGCTATAACCGGGGATTGCTCGAGGGACTCGCATCCATCGCCGACCCTAACGCCAACATCCAGGTAGAAGGCTCCTACTCCATCCCGCGCAAACAGTATGCAGCTACTGCCCATGTACAGCATCTGCTGCCAACCATCCTGGGACTGAAGGTTTCTGACAAGACCTACAGTCTCGATGGCATCACCGTAAGCGCCAAGAACCAGGGCAAGGACAGCTATTTCGACCTAGAAGCCCCGTTCGCCAGCATCCATGTTAACGGAGAGTACGATTACGCTACCCTCACCAAGAGCTTCACCAACCTGGTAGCCAGCAAACTGCCTACCCTTCCGGGCATCGGCAAGGTAGACAGGAGTGCGAAGAACCATTTCACCTTCCAGGCAGAAATCACCTCTACCGAGATTCTGCAGCGCATGCTGGGCATTCCGCTGAAGATAGAGCAGCCCGTCTTTGCCGATGGATTCATGAACGATGCCGAGAAAACCGTCAACATCTATGCCAGCGTGCCTGACTTCAGCTATGGCGCAAAAGACTATCATGGAGCCAAAGTGCGACTGCATACCATCAACGATTCGCTCAAGATAGATGCACAGATTAGGCAGGGCAAATGGGGAGATAACGGACCGGGCATCCACGTAAAGGCAGCCGCTGCCGACAACCAGCTCTTCGCCAAGCTCTTCTACAACAACCATTCGGCTAAGCTCCCTATCCAGGGCATCATCGATACGAGGGCGCAGTTCTTCAAGAACGAAAATCAGGTTTCTACCGCCCACGTAACCATACACCCGTCTGAAATCAGAATCGACGGCACGCCGTGGGAGGTTCATCCTGCCGACATCATCTACAGCAAGAACCGCCTGCTGGTAGACCATTTCGCCGTGAGCCACGACCAGCAGCACGTCATCGTTTCCGGTCTTGCTACACCCGAGAAGACCGATTCTATCGTAGCCGACCTGAAGGATGTGGATGTGGCATACGTGCTGAACCTCGTCAATTTCCATTCGGTAGATTTCACCGGCAAGGCTTCGGGCAAGGCTATCATCAAGAGCCTCTTCAACGACCCTGATGCCCACGCCCAGCTAGACGTGAAGGAGTTTACCTTCGAAAACGGACCGCTCGGTGTGCTCCATGCTGGTGTCAACTTCAACAAGGAGCTTGAACAGATTGATATTCATGCAGTTGCCGATGATGGTCCGGAGCATCAGACGCTCATCAACGGATACGTCTCGCCTAAGCGCAACTATATCGACCTGGGTATCGATGCCCAGGGCACCAGCATGAAATTCCTTGAGAATTTCTGCGGAAGTTTCATGAACCAGGTAGAAGCCTGGGGCGATGGCCATCTCAATGTGGTGGGCGATTTGAAAAACATCAATCTCGTGGGCGACCTTACCGCTCACGGCAAGGTGCACCTCAAGCAGCTCAACACCGATTACACCTTCGATGCGCTCCGTGCCCACGCTATCCCAGACGATATTCTCATAGAGAATGATACCATCTTCGACCGCAACCGCAACATAGCCATCCTGAGCGGAGGCATCCACCACAAGCACCTCACCAGGCTGAGCTACGACCTCGATATCAAGGCGCACAACTTCCTGGGCTTCGATACCCGCGAGTTTGGCGACAACACCTTCTATGGCACCATCTATGCCACGGGCGAGGTAGGCATCCACGGCAAGAGCGGCGAAACCGTCATCGATATCAACGCCGAACCCGAACCGGGCAGCATCTTTGTATATAATGTGGCAAGTCCGGACGCCATCAGCGACAAGAGCTTTATCCACTGGCACGAGATTGTGCCGGATATCATGGACAGCCTGAACGGGGCTCCAACCACGAAACAGAGAGAGGATGACATCGATTTCGAATCGGATATGCGCATCAACTTCCTCGTAAACACCAACCAGAACCTCACGCTCAAGCTGATTATGGACGAGCAGTCGGGCGATTACATCACCCTGAACGGAGATGGCGTAATTCGCGCCAACTACTTCAACAAGGGCTCGTTCGACATGTTTGGCAACTATGTGGTAGACCACGGCACCTACAAGCTCACCATCCAGAATCTCATCAAGAAGGAGTTCGAGTTTATGCCGGGCGGCACCATCGCCTTCGGTGGCAACCCATACAACGCCCCACTCAACCTGCGGGCTAAATATACCGTAAACGGAGTGCCGCTGAGCGACCTGCGCATAGGCCGTTCGTTCTCGGGCAACAACATCCGCGTAGACTGCCTGATGGACATCACCGGCACGCCTCAATCGCCTAAGGTAGATTTCTCGATGGACCTGCCTACGGTTAACAGCGATGCGAAGCAGATGATCTACTCTATCATCAATTCGCAGGAAGAGATGAACCAGCAGGTGCTCTATCTCTTGGGCATCGGCCGGTTCTACGCCCAGACCAACAACAACCAGGTGAGCGAGGACGGCGAACAGCAGAGTCAGACTTCGCTGGCGATGCAGAGCCTGCTGAGCGGCACCATCTCGCAGCAGCTGAACACCGTACTTTCCAACGTGGTGAAGAGCAACAACTGGAATTTCGGTGCCAACATATCTACGGGCGATGAAGGTTTCAACAATGCCGAATATGAGGGCATTCTGAGTGGCAAGCTGCTCAACAACCGGTTACTCTTCAATGGCCAGTTCGGTTATCGTGACAATCCGAATGCCACGCAGAGTTTCATCGGTGATTTTGACCTCCGCTACCTCATCTTCCCTAACGGCAACCTCGCCATACGCATGTACAATCAGACCAACGACCGCTATTTTACGCGCAACAGTCTGAACACGCA
>CAVBFV010000263.1:0-4500 GCA_963594575.1 Lachnospiraceae bacterium
TTTCTGACATGGCAAAATCCTGAGCAACTTTTTGTTGCTCAGGTGCTTATAAAAATATTAAATTATAGTGTTGCGGAAATAAGGTTTTCTTAAAACAGACTGACAATGAATGAAGATAAAGATGAAATAGAATTCAGCTACGAAGTCTTCGACCGACAGCTCGACAACTTCTGCCGAATGCTCAGCATTCTGGTAGATGCATGGGAAGATTACAGTCCGCAGGAACTTACCTTCGATATCCGTTCGCTCTGCACCAAAGCCACCCGGCTCTGCTATATGGCAGAGAAAGATATGGTGCTGCAGCACAACGACATAGCGAAACAGCGAAAGGAGCAGAACGAAACCCACGAAGTAAGCATCAGCATCATCGTAATGCAGAAGTTTACACCCCTGATGGCGCATATCATGGAAGACATGAAAAAGGGAAAACAGATAGAAGGAAAACGGATGAAAGTGGCACCGCTGGATATGACCCGCATCCTGCCGAAACTCAACGATTTTTTCGAAACCGATGAACTGGGCAAAGGAAGTACTATCGATGTAAACGAAGTAACCAAACTCCAAAAAGAACTGTTACGCCAGGTAAAACCCACTCATATCCCCGGCGTAAAACCCGTAGAGCGCCTCTGGAATCTCTTCCAGCTATACAGCATGGCATGTTATCTGATGCTCCACTTCCGCCAGCTGAGCCATTTCACCAACCTCGCCATGAGCGAAGAGCAGACCACCCGCCTCTTCGAAATGTCGCTACAGGAATATCAGGAAGAACCAAAGGGCATCAGCGACATAGACCGATACTTTACAACCCTGGAATATGATAACAACGGAAAGCAGCTCTCCGTCAGCCAATTGCTGGAAGTAAGAAAAACGCTAAAAGACGAGGTACCGGAAAATCTGCGCCTCGACTTTATGAAATATATAAGAGATACCCAACTGCTGGGCGCCCAGCTTGCCCACGTCAATTTTACAGCACAAGAATATCTCAAGCTGGTATCAGCCACCGTAAAATGGCACATCATCGAGCAGGAAATCTACGATTTGGAACATCCCGAAGGCATTCCGGAAGCCCTTCCCAACGAGGTTTTCTACAAAGTAAAAGACGGCAAATACATCGACATGCAGAATCTGAAGACTCAGATAGCCAATATGTTGAAATTTGTTACCCGCAAGAACCATTGGTTCTGCGTATGGTGTGTATTGAATCACAACTGCATGCTTCAGGACAACCAGAACTTCGAAGCCTTTGCCACCCAGATGATGACTCCCGAATGGTTTGGCGACATCGACGATTATCTCCATTTCTCGGGTGACAATCTCCGCGACTACCGCCGTTATTTCTCTGAGATAGATTATCCGCAATGGGAGGAAAAGAAGTTTAAGGAAATTAAGGACCTTTACAACATGACGAAATGGTCAGACAAGCTCCTCAGCAAGTTCCAGCATCTCTGCATCACGATGAATGGTGTGTTTGATAAGAAAAGCCTCTGATTCAGGCTTGTTTTATGCATAAAAAACAGCTTTTAAATACCTGATTTACAAAATAATATTAAAAGTTCACAAGTTTGTGGTCCACAACCTTGTGAACTCGATTTTTATCCAAATATTGCAGATACGGAATATAATGGATAATTGGCAAGCCAATCCTGCTCTCTATAAGGTGACATGGATAGGCGCATACCTTTCAATCCCTGATTGCGCTCTACAAACACCCTCAAACTCTTAGCCTGCAAATTCTCCTCAGCCTTTACTTCTATCGGAATGATTCTTTCCTCATCCTGCACCAGGAAATCTATTTCACCACGTGAATTTTCTGCCGACCAATAATAGATAGACAAGGAAGATTTCTCCTTAAGCTGCTGCAGGACATACTGCTCTGTCAGCGCCCCCTTAAAATCTGAAAACAGCACATTTCCTTCCAGCAAGCTTTGGGCAGGAATATTGCTCATGGCTCCCATCAGTCCCACATCAGACAGGAATAACTTGAAAGCAGAAAAATCCTCATATGCAGCCAATGGCAACAGGGCTTTCTTACAACGGTTTACCTTATAGATCAACCCTGCATCTTTCAGCCATTCGATAGCGAGCTCAAAATCCTTTGCTCTAGCTCCTTCCTTTACGGCACCATAGATGAATTTCTTGTTTTCCTTGGCAAGCTGGGATGGGATGGATTTCCATACCATTCGGATACGTGGAACTTCTATGGCCGGAGCATGTTTGGAAAAATCACGCTCATACGCTTCAAGGATTCCTTTTTGAATACTTCTGACTTTAGACAGATTCCCCTCTCTGGCAAAAGACTGGACTACAGCCGGCATTCCCCCGACCAGATAATACTGTCGCAGGCATTCCTCAAATTTATTCCGGAACATAGTTATCATATTCCAATCCTTTGACATGAGCAGTTCCACCATACGGCTTTCACCGATAGCATCCAGGAATTCAAAGAATGTGAGGGGATATAAATGCATGAAATCTACCTTACCTACAGGAAAAGAGTCATTCTGATGCATCGCAATTCCGAGCAATGAACCTGCAGCTACGACATGATATTGAGGTGCTTTTTCTGCAAAATACTTTAATGCGGTGATACCCCTGGGTGCTTCTTGTATCTCATCAAGGATAATAAGCGTATTTTCATCAATAGAAACTCCTGTACTCCATTGTATGCTATTGATAATACGGGGAATATCAAAGTCATGTGCAAAAACTTCCCGGAGCATTTCATTGTCTTCGAAGTTTACATACGCACTACGGGGATAGGCCTCTTTGGCAAATTCCTGCATCAGCCAGGTTTTGCCAACTTGGCGGGCTCCAAGCATGATCAACGGCTTTCGGTCGTTGCTTGCTTTCCATTGATATAGGTATTTGATGGCATTTCTCTTCATAACTATCTGATTATTTGATGTTTCTGAATGCAAAGATACATTTTTTATTTCAAAGAGCACAAAAAGTCGTCCTTAAAAATGTATAAAACCACAAAAAGTCGTCCTTAAAAGTGTGGAAAATCACAAAAAGTCGTCCTTAAAAGTGTATTTTGATAAAGCATAGCATACATATAACAGAATGATTTTTTCCATAACCAATCGACCTTTACTACATCCCCACTTACTCTTCCATATCGAAAAAAATATAATTTTTATTCAATACAACGATTATATTGAATATTTTTATTACCTTTGCGATGTAGAAAAGGAAGAGCCGGCAGGCTCCTAACCACATACCGGTGAAGAGTGGTGAAGAGTGGGTGAAGAGTGAACAAAAACTCTTCACCACGCCAAATGCCTTGTTTATAGGCATTTACAAAGGAAAGGTGAAGAGTGAAGAGTTTCTGGCTCTTCGCTGTAATAAAAAATATAAGGAATGATGGACATTAAAGGTATTTATCATGCTGACGCCAATCGCTATAGCGATGCAGAAGCGCTCTACAAGAGATGCGGCAAGAGTGGTATCTTGCTGCCTGAAATAAGTTTGGGATTCTGGCACAACTTCGGAGGAGTGGATCCTTACGAAAGAAGTCGTGCCATCACTCACTATGCCTTCGATCATGGTATCACCCATTTCGACCTGGCTAACAACTATGGTCCTCCATACGGAAGTGCGGAGGAAACGATGGGCAGACTAATGAAAGATGATTTCAAACCCTATCGCGATGAACTCTTTATCTCGACCAAGGCAGGTTATGATATGTGGGAAGGTCCTTACGGCAACTGGGGTTCCCGTAAGTATCTGATGGCCAGTCTGAATCAGAGTCTCAAGAGAATGAATCTCGAGTATGTTGACCTCTTCTACAGCCACCGCTACGATCCGAACACACCGCTCGAAGAAACCCTTCAAGCCATGGTAGACATCGTGAAGCAAGGCAAAGCTCTTTATCTCGGCATCAGCCGCTGGCCACTGGAAGCCCTGAAATTTGCTGACCAATATCTGAAGGAGCGCGACTGTCCGCTGCTCATTTTTCAGGACAGACTCAACATGCTCGACCATGCGCCACAAGAGAATGGGACCTTAGATTATTGCGCCGAAAACGGCATCGGTTTCATCTCGTTCTCACCTCTGGCACAGGGACTCCTCACCGACCGCTATCTCAACGGAATCCCATCAGACAGCCGTATGGCAAAAGAGCATTTTCTGAAACACTCTGCCCTGACTCCAGAACTGCTGAAACAGCTCAAGAAATGGAACGCAGAAGCAGGAGAAAGAGACGAAACACTCGCCGAAATGGCACTTGCCTGGATATTGCAGCAGAAAGGTGTAACCAGCGTATTGGTAGGAGCCAGCTCTACCGCCCAGCTGGAAAAGAACATGAAGTGTGTGCATGCTAAGACATTAAATTCATAAAAAACTTGCATTTTATTTTGTTATGTGCCAAAATAAATGTAATTTTGCACCTTGAATAGGGTTATACCTTATTATATTTAAGAAAAGAAACATAATTATTAGATAAAACAATGGAATACAACTTCAGAGAAATCGAGAAGAAATGGCACCAGAAATGGGTCG
>CAVBFV010000264.1:0-4495 GCA_963594575.1 Lachnospiraceae bacterium
CACCTGCTCCGATAATTGTTATTTTCATTGTCGTCTTATAGTTAAAATGCAATTATGGTGCAAAGATACTACTTTTATCTGAAAATAGCGTGTTTATAGACGATTTTTTAAGAAAACGCGCTTGTTTACTGACGATTTTTTAAGAAATTCGCTAGTTTACTCCCATTCTGGAAGTATCCACGTCCTTGGTTCTCTTTTCCTTGTACTTGCCTATCTTACAGATGATGGAGATGGAGACAGCTGCCCAATCTTGCTTGATGTTCATGTGATAGTCTTGATTGTCTTGTACTGATTTTGTAGAGAATCCCTCGTTGAAGATGTTGCTGCCTTTAACCACAATGCTCCATTTATCATTATCGGAAGACCACTTCAACATAGCATTCAAGAGAAAGACTGATTTGATGTCATAGAGTCCTTGAATGGCTTTCGACTGATAGAATGGGTTTAGTATGAAATGGATGTGATGGCTTCGGCTAAGCTGAGTGGATAGATTTCCGGCAAGAATGGCAGAGATATGTTTGCGATTGAAGGGCAAGTCAAAGAAATCGTTACTCTTGTCATGTCTGTAGATTCCTGTTGCCGAAACACTTCCGTTCATCCAATTGCCTATACCGAAAGTTGTCGATGCTCTAATGCCCATAGTATGGTTATAGTCGAAATTGGTCTCCTTCATAATGACTGCCAGGTGGTCGGTAGTCTGATAAGGCAACTGCACAGAATAGTTGGGTTGGAACTCTGCAAATGCCATCAATGTATGGCGACTTTTGATTGTCCACATCAGGTTGGTCTCGTATGTAGAGTAAGGCTTGAGATGAGGATTTCCCCATATCTCCATATAGGTAGAGGCATAGTAAATGCTGCTCATAGTTGACCAATAGCTAGGAAACTGTGATCTGGAACTGAAGGATAAGTTGAGTATGTTGCCAGGATTGGCTTTCCACGATGCATTAAGTGTGGGATAAATATGCCATTTGTTCCATTGTGGAGAATGGTATTGCTCTGCTTCGACAGAGGCTTCCAAGCTGATTCGCTCGTTTATCTGTTTGCTTATGCCGCCATAGAAACTCAAGATTCTTTCTTCGATATTCACCTGGCTGGTTGCATCTGGAATGTCTGCTTCATCCTTGTTGGTCGTGACTTGGTAGCTTCTGTTGTTGCTGTTTTGGAATTTCATACCATACGACAGCTCCCAACCCTTCTTCAATGAGTGGGATTGATCGGCGGTGAAAAGCCATTTGTCTATTACCTGCTTGCTGTTTGTGTATAGAATACGTTCTTCGTTGAGCATCGTTCCTTCCAGATATTGCTGGCTGGGATTTTGGTAGTTGAGATAGGATATGCCTATTTGTAGTCCAAAGGGTAGGTTGTAGTTGGCATCTACATTATGCAGGTAGGTATGCTCATTGCCCTGTTGCTGGGATGTGCCTGTTCCCATCGTTTCATGATGAGGATGACTGCTGTCCCATTTTCCTGTATATGCCAGGGATAGCTGGTGGTTATCAGCAAATGCATAACTCAGTCCCAAGCGATAGTTGTGAGTCAATCCAGGGGTTTTCTGTGAGGTCTTGTCATGATACGCTACTCGCTTTCCTTGAAGCGGATGATTGGCATTGGTAGTAGTCTCACCGTATGATGTTCCATCTGTAAATGAATACATGGCATCCAGACCGAATTTTCCTTTTTGGAACAGCAGGTTGGCTTTGCCTTTCCCTTCTCCGTATTTGCTTTGGCTCCAGATGCTTTGTATTTGTCCTGAAAGCAGGTTTTTTCCTACATAGTCTTTGGTAATCAGGTTGATGACCATTCCACGAACATGTAAGCGTGCTGGCGCTGCCAGCATCACTTCGGCTTTGGCTAATTGTGATGCGGGCATGGCTTTTAATCGCTCTGCCAGTTGTGCGTAATTGAGCGTGGTTGGTTTGCCGTTGATGATGAGAGTCAGTTTCTTTCCTGCATAATTAATGTTGCCGTTTAGTTCGTTTACTCCTGGTATTCGGGTAAGGGCATCATAAGCGTTGTCTGCCGGCATTTTCTCTATGAGCAGTGGCATGTTGTAAACCAACTGTCCTCTTTCTGCCTTGACGATAGGACGTGTCGCCTTGACGAAAACCTCGGGCAGGTTTTGCATCATCATCTGTGCGGTAAGCGTGTCTTTTGCCTCTTCGTTTTGAGCGCAAAGGGGCTGGCTCAGCAATAATGCTGAACCTAAGATAAAATTTATTTTCATGTATTTATGTGAGTTTGATGGTTATTGCTTGAGTTACTCTTTGGCTTTGGATATGAGTTGTGCTGCCTCTTTTTTATCTTCCAGTCTGTTTGCATTTGCTAAGAACATCTGGAGATACAGTTTCGCTTTCAGCTTGTTTTTGGAAGCGATGAACATTTGGGCGGCATTGTAATGGTTGAGAGGATTATCTTCCTCATCGTATAAGGTGCATAACTCAAAGTCACGGGCAGCGTCTGCATATCGGTTATGTTGAAAATGTAAGTCGGCTAGCCATTTATAGGTTCGCAATGCTCTGTCTTTTGGCAAGGAAACCTCTAACGACTGGTTGAAATGAGCCATAGACAATGAATCCATGCTGAAGGATTTTTCTATCAAAGCCAAGTGGAAAAGGCAAGTGGCATTGTCGTTTTTGAACTGAACTGTTTTCTGGTAATGCTTCAGCGCCTTCTCATTGTCCGGCTGGTCCTCATAACAGAGACCAAGGATGAAATTGGATTCGAAATTATCAAATCCTTGCGCTATCAGTTTCTCATACAAGGGTATAGCCTCATCGTATTTGAATTGCATGAATAGGGAATAGGCATATTCCTTGTTGACATATAAGTTCGTGGAATCACATTGAGAAATGTAATTCTTCGCCACTTTTTCTGCTCTGTCTGGTTTGTTTACTCCATTGTAATGTACGGCAAGCGAAGCGATAATTTCACTGTCGTATGGAAATAAGAATGCGATGCGTTCCCCCCAGAGAGAAACCTTGTCATTGTTGTTCTGATTGAGATATGCATAATAGAACATTCGCATGTCTTCGTGGTTAATGCTATCTGATGGAATCTTGTCTAGGCAAGAAATGCAGGCGGTGTAGTTGCCTACTTTCCGATAGCAGGAAGCCAGTTTCCTGCGTGCTCCCAGGTGAGATGGATTTGCTTCCAAATACTTTTGGTAGTATTGGGTTGCATGAAATACATCATATCTACTCAAACAGCTATCTCCTTGTTGAAGTAGATTAGCTGTGGTCTCGTTGGCCTTGGCATTCATTGCCATACATAGCCATAATATAAGGATCAATCTAAACTGTTTCATCGTTTTTGCTGATTATTTCTTTCTTACTTCGGGAGTGAAAACGACAGGCAAGGTAAACTCCATGTTGACTTCCTCGCCATCAGAGAGCCTGGCAGGCTTCCAATGGGGACTTCTCTTGAGAAGTTCAATCACAGTCTGCTCGTAGGCTTTTTCTTTTGGAGCTTCGAGAACTTTAAACAATCCCAATGTTCCATCCTTTTGAACGGTGAAGTTGATGACTACTCGCGCAGGCTTGTCTTCCAATCCTTTAGGATATTGGATGTTTGTCATCACCCATCTTAGGAAATCGTTGATGTCGCCATTGCCGTTGAAGATTGGCATCTGACCACCTTCCGGTAAAACAGCTATCGTCTTTAACACATGAGGTTGTGATACGCTTTGCGGTTTGAACATAAGGACGATGGTTATACCTATTATTGCTATCACGCAAGCGGCTATCCCAAATACCTTTTTATATATATGAGATTTTGTGTATCTTGTTTCCTGTGCTTTGCCCAAGAAATAAGTTTCTTCCTGATTGTTTTTTTCTTTCATACCTTTTACGATTTTATGGAGTTGTCTAAAAGTGCTTTTAATTGTTTGAGTGGTTCCTTGCTGACGTGCAGAGTGAATTTCTCGCAAAACCGTTCGTTGTACAAAATTAGTTCTGAAGTGTTGAGGTTGATGCTGAAAATGTGCTGACTATTAATAATGTAGTTTCTGCCAACACGAGCGAAGAAGTGCGCCGTTTGGGCAAGTTGCTCTACTATTTTCTTCTCAAAGGCCACAAGGTTGAACGAGAAGGTGTATTCATCGCCGTTGGTGAGTCGGAGATTGCAATAGCTTCCTTCCGAACAGACGTATGCTATCTGTTCGGAAGCCACTCTGAGCAAGAAGTTGGCATTTGATATGATGAGATATTCTTCCATACTGATAAGTTTGGTGCAAAGATAAGCAAAATATTTAAAAAGTATGGCTGGATGTAGCGTGTTTTTTGTGAACCAGTGGACTTGTTTTGTGAAAAATATGAAGCCAAACTCCAGATATGACTATCTGTTTAAGGTGGTCAACTAAAATCGTTAAACCACAGAGTGTCTAATAACTAGACAGCAGTGTCAAGTATTTAGACAGGCCGTTTTATGGACTTTCTTTCCATATATTCTGATAATCAGTCGTTTATGTTTTTGGCATAGCCGTTGCCTTGCTATT
>CAVBFV010000265.1:0-4417 GCA_963594575.1 Lachnospiraceae bacterium
TTACAACCAGCGCTTGAAGACTCTGATGTAAAGAGTTTTAAGCCATTGCGTCAATACGCAGTAAGAAAGCAGAATGCCAACCAGCCATGGGAAGTAAGTCCAAGGCAGAGGTGTCAAGCCTATCGAACTTCCGAATGATGTGAACGGAATGCAGATGCCGACAGCCATGATGGAGAAGGTCATCAGCATCACAGGCCATGAGGCTGAACTCTGGATGAACGGAACCTTGCGGGTGCGGATCATGTGAACGATGAGCGTCTGGGAGAGCAGGCCTTCGATAAACCATCCCGACTGGAAGAGGGATTCCATATCCGGACCCTGGCACTTGAACACCCACCACATCACCATGTAGGTGGCAATATCGAATATCGAACTGATGGGTCCAATCCAAATCATGAATCGGCTCAAATCGCCCGAATCCCACACACGTGGCTTGGCGAGATATTCCCTGTCCATACGGTCGAAAGGTATGGTGGTCTGCGAAATATCATAGAGCAGATTCTGGATGAGCAGATGGATAGGAAGCATCGGCAGAAAAGGCAGGAAGGCACTCGCCGCCAGCACGCTGAACATGTTGCCGAAGTTGGAACTTGCCGTCATCTTCACGTATTTCACGATGTTGCCGAAGGTCTTTCTGCCTTCAAGCACTCCGTTCTCCAAAACCATCAGGTCTTTCTCCAGGAGGATGATGTCGGCACTCTCCTTGGCAATATCCACAGCCGAATCTACCGAGATTCCGATGTCTGATTCTCTCAAGGCAGCTGCGTCGTTGATTCCGTCGCCCAGGAAGCCCACGGTGTTGTTCTTCTTCTGCAGCAGCTGGATGATTTCCGATTTCTGCATAGGGGTAAGCTTAGAGAAGATGCTGCATTTTACCACAGCTTCCTGCTTGGCTTCCTGACTCATGTTTTCGAGTTCCGGACCCGTAACTGAAGCGGAAGTATTGATTCCCACCTGCCGGGAAATCGCCTTTACCACCGCCTCGTTGTCTCCCGAAAGCACCTTTACTTCCACGCCGTGCTCGTGCAGCTGCTTGATGGCCTGGGAAGCTGATTCCTTTGGAGGGTCGAGGAAGGCGAGATAGCCAATGAGCACCATCTCCTTCTCGTCTTCGATGGCAAAGTTGTTCTCCTTGCTCAGGAAACTCTTCTGCGCCAGTGCCAGCACTCTCATGCCCTGCGCATTCATCTCCTTCACGAATTTCTGCGCCTTGCTTCGCATGCTGTCAGTTAACGGCTGAACCTTTCCATCGAATTCTGCAAAGCTGCAAACTGTCAGCATTTCTTCTACGGCTCCCTTGGTGATGATCTGTCGCTTGCCGTTCCTGTCTTCTACCACCACCGACATGCGTCTTCTGGTGAAATCGAACGGAATCTCATCCACCTTTTTATATGAGCTGCTCAGCGATTCCAGTCCCAGTTCCTTTACGTGCGAGAGGATGGCGCGGTCCATCAGGTTCTTCAGTCCCGTCTGGAAATAACTGTTGAAATAAGCATGGCGCAGGATGCGGTTTTCCTTGTCCTCGGTTCCATCCACGTTCACGTGGCGCTCCAATACGATGTGGTCCTGCGTCAGGGTGCCCGTCTTGTCGGTACAGAGGATGTTCATGGCGCCGAAGTTCTGAATGGCGTTCAGATCCTTCACGATGGTCTTCTTGCGCGACATGACCATCGCTCCTTTCGAGAGGTTGGCGGTAACGATCATCGGCAACATCTCTGGAGTCAGTCCCACGGCTACGGAGATGGCGAAGATGAAGGCCTCCATCCAGTCGCCCTTCGTAATGCCGTTGACTAGGAACACGATAGGCACCATTACGAGCATGAAGCGGATGAGCAGCAGACTCACCTTGGTGATTCCCTTGTCGAAAGCCGTGGCTGCACGATGGCCCGCCACGTTCTTGGCGATGGTTCCCAGATAGGTATGGTTGCCGGTGGCAAAGACGATGCCTTTTGCCGAACCGCTCACCACGTTGGACCCCATGAAGCAGATGTTGTCGAGATCAACGATGCTGCCCGTATGGTTGCGGTATTGAGAAAGATTCGGAAATTTCTCGATGGAATCTGATTCGCCTGTCAAGCTGGATTGGCTGACGAACAAATCCTTGGATTCGATGATGCGGACGTCGGCAGGAATCATGTCGCCGGCAGAGAGCATGATGAGGTCGCCAGGTACCAGTTCCTCGTTGCTGATTTCATCGCTCGGCGAACCGCCACGGGGGCTTGAGCCAACACGCATTACATAGCAGGTGTTGGTCACCATCTTCTGTAGAGCCTCGCTGGAGCGGTTGGCCTTCCATTCCTGCACGAAGCGGAGGATGGTGCTCAGGATAATCATGGTCGAGACAACGATGATGGAAGTCCAGTCCTGGTCGCCAGGATCAGCCATCCACACATCCATCACGTAGGAGATGACCACCAGGGCGGTGAGCACGCCTACGAACGGATTGATAAACGCCTTGGCAAGCATCACGAGCGGCTTTTTCTTCTGCTCGTGTACAATCTCGTTCTTGCCATAGAGCGACTGTCTCTTCTCTACTTCTTCATCGGTGAGTCCCAATGAGGTAGTCTGGAAGTAAGTGAGCACCGTGTTGAGTGGTGCCTTGGCAGCCATCATTACCGTCTCGGTATTGAAAGCCATTTTTGTGTTGTTCTTTTTCTTCTTCCACATAATTGCTTTACTTTTACTTGATGTGAATTATTGTTTTGCGGTTGCAAAGGTAAGCAAACTATGTGGAAGAAGCCGTTAGAAAAGAATTAGAACGGTATTAGAAAACTATTAGAAAATCTGTAAGTATCTTAAATATAGGGAGATAACTCTATGCTCGAATGCTGAATATCTAAGATAACTTTAGATGTGTGGAATTTCGACAACGAAGATGGTTCCCTTGCCCTGCTCCGAGTGCACGGCGATGTTGCCATCGTGCAGATGGATAATCTTATGGGCCAGTGTCATTCCGATGCCGTAGCCTTCCACTTCCTTCTTGTCTTCTCTTTCTCCTCTATAGAATAAGGTGAAGAGATTCTCCTTATCCTTTGCCGACATTCCAAAACCGGTATCTGCCATGCGGACGATGCTCCATTTGTCTCTGAAGGAAATCTGAACGATGGAAGAATGATTCTCTGAATACTTGCAGTTGTTCTCTATCAGATTCGAGAAGGCGATGTTCAGCAGATAAGGATTGCCGAGGACGGTAATCAGACTGTCATCATCTTCTTCCTCGTTGCAGAAGAGCAGGTCGATGCTGTATTCCGGATGCGCCCGCAGGATGAGTTCTCTTGCATCTAATAACAGTTCATCCAGGCGAACCTCTCGCATGCTGATTTCTTCCTTGCCGTAATCCGCTTTAGCCAGGTTCAGCAGACCGTCTATCAGACGGGTCATTCGCTTGGCGTCCTGCTGCATGTTCTGCATGGCGAGCTGGTACTGCCTGTTGGTTCGCTCTTTCTGCAGCGAAACATCGATTTCGGCTGTTAGGGCAGCCAGAGGAGTGCGGAGCTCGTGAGACACGTTGCTTACAAACTGCTTCTGTGAATTGAAGGAAATCTCCAGTCGCTTGAGCAGTTCATTAAAGGCGATGCTCAGTTCGCCCAACTCATCTTTTTCGTTCTTCACGGGGATGCGGCGGTCGATATGGGATGCGGTAATGTTTTCTGCCTCGTTCACGATGTTTCTTATCGGTTTGAGGGAGAGCCTAGCCAGAACATAGCCGGCGATGAAGAGCAGCGACAAGCCGATGATGAAGAGGCAGATAAGGGTTTCCTGCAGTCCTACCAGGTTGTCGTAGCCGTAGCCGTCATAAGCGGCAGCCGTAACAATATAATCCTTTCCCTTGTATTGGAAAACCATTCCTATGCCCTGGTATTTTCCGATGTGAAATTCAATTTCCTTTTTCCGGAGGATTTCCTGAATCATTCCTTTGGTTTCCTTCACGATGTCGTTGTGGATGGCGTCGTGGTAGAGCATGTGGAAATCGGTGGTATAGACGGCAACCTCTACCTCGTTGATAAACTTCCTGTTGTTCAGATAAACCGACTGCATGGTCTTGGCATCTACCTGTCCGGCCAGGAAGAGATTGGCCTTGGTAATGCCTTCGCTCTTCAGGTTTCTGAAGAAAGTCTGGTCGCGGGTGTGTTCGCTGACCAGGTAAATGAGCACCATGCAAAGCAGAAAGATGGTTGCCGTAATGCAGGTGTATTTAAGGGTAAGGGCTGTTCTGATCTTCATGATTTCTATCTGATATTATTGAAATTCTTATTCGGCTTATCTGTTTGGGGCGTTACATCTTGTCCGTTAAGATAAAGCCTACTCCCGGTTTGGTATGAATCAGTTTCACCTCGAAGTTCTTATCCATTTTCTTTCTCAGATAGTTGATATAGACATCGATGAAGTTGGTGCCCGTATCGAAATGGGTGTTCCA
>CAVBFV010000266.1:0-4408 GCA_963594575.1 Lachnospiraceae bacterium
GGTGTTACCAAGTTCTCGCAAGTAAGCGTATTCAGTGGTTTCAACCAACCAGATGACATCAGCATGGACGACCGCTACGAGGCTCTTTGCGGCATCACGGAAGAGGAACTGTATTCTGTCTTTGATGAGCAAATCAAGGCAATGGCTGCAAGATATAAAGTGTCTGAGGATGAGATGAAATATCGGCTCAAGCGCAAATATGACGGTTACCATTTCAGCCCAAGCATGCTCGACATCTACAATCCTTTCAGTATCTTGAACTCACTGAGCAAGAAAATCCTGAGTGATTTCTGGTTCCGTACAGGTTCGCCTACTTATCTGGTCCGCTTATTAGCTCACTTCGACGAAAACCTCAATGAACTGACAGGGAAATTTTATCCTACCAGCAGTTTTATAGATTACAAGGCGGATACAGAGGCACCATTGCCAATGATTTACCAGAGTGGTTATCTCACCATTAAGGATTGGAACATGGATACCGATTCTTATCTCTTGGATTTTCCAAACGATGAGGTAAAAGCTGGTTTCGTAACCATGGTGGCAGCCAACTATCTGAAGCCAAAGGAATCGCCTGATGCTTGGGTCGTAGAAGTTGTTAATACGATGAAGACGGGAGATTGCGACAAATTGGAGAAATTACTCACTTCCTTCTTCGCCAGTATACCATATAGTCAGCGACGCAAAGATGACGAACGGGAAAAAGAGCGATACTTTCAATATACCTTCTATCTGGTGATTCGCATGATAAGCAGTTTTACCGTTCTAATAGAAAAGGAGCAAAGTGAAGGACGGGTTGATTGCATTATTGAGACCCCAATGTTTGTATATATCTTCGAATTTAAGCGTGATGGGTCAGCGACTGAAGCCTTGAAACAAATCGAGGAAAAAGGATATGCCCGTGAGTATGCTACAGACAACAGAACGATTTACCTGATAGGCTGCAATTTCTCGTCTAAGACGGGGACGATTGACGACTGGAAGTCTAAGGGCAAAAGCGTTTAAATAACGAGCAAGTTTTAAAGCTTTTGCCATTACAGGGCGCCTTGCTGATTGCTATTATACCCAGGGCGTTGCCCTGGGCTAGGAGCTTTTGGGCCTTCAGCCCGTACTTGAACCACTCGCGAAACTTGAGTTAATTTTAAAAAAGGGTGTGTCATGCAGTTATGACACACCCTTTTTCTGTTTATCTATTTCTTCTTCGGCAAACCTATCTTCTTGCCTACCTTGAAACGGTCGAAACCTTCGCCATAAACACCGATGACGGCACTCTGGCTGACAAAGGCGGTAGGATCTATCTCGTCGATAAGACGGAATATCTTCTGAGACTCACGCTGACGCGCCAATACAAACAGCATGTGGACATCCTTACCACTGTAACAGCCATGACCATCCATCACCGTACAACCTCGGTCGGCTGCGGTATTGATGGCTGCACTGAGCTCCAGATATTTGTCGCTGATGATGAAGAACTGAACCGAACGGCGCAACGCATTCACTACATGATCTACACAGAGCGACTGCACAAAGAGGCAGACATAACCGTAAATCACCATCTCCCAATCGCGCAATACCAGATAAGAACTGGTGATGATGCACAGGTCGCAAATCATGATGGCATGACCCAGGGAAATGTTCCAATACTTGTTGATCATCGCCGCTACGGTATCAGAACCACCCGTAGAACCATTGCAGGAAAGACCCAGACCGGCACTGCTGCCCATGAAGAACGCACCGATGACCGTTGCCATGAACGGCTGGTCGTGAAGCAGCGGCGTCATGCCTACCGTATGCGTCTCTATCAGACGGGTGGTTAAGGCAAAGATACCAACACCATAGATGGTCTTCAGACAGAACTTATAGCCCAGAATGCGGAATGCGATGAGAAGCAGGAACACATTAAGCGCCAGATAAGATACTGATGCCGGGATGCCAAATCCCCAGCAAAGGATAGAAGCGATACCTCCTACACCACCCATCGTGATATGATTGGGAAGCAGGAAGATGTTCAAACCGATACTACCTTCTATCATCGCCAGGGCAATGATAACGTAGTCGCGGATTTCATGAAGTTTTGTTTTTCTCGTCATATAAATATACGTATTTCTTAAAATGCGGTGCAAAGGTACTAAAAAATAAGTAAAAAAAAGGCAGCTACGTGAAATATTACTTAAAAAACCAATCTTTTTTATGAAACCGGCACCTTAATTCGAAAAGATTTCCTATTTTTGCAGAAACTATGCATTATTAATAATCAAAAATTTCTAGTCTATGGCTAATTACGAAAAGGAAATCAACTCGTGGCCAGTGCTGAAAAACGGACTGCACTACAAATGGCTTGTCGACTACGCTGCATTCAGCGCCTTCGGTACTTTTGAACTCACAGCAGAGGAATGGGAAAAACGCGACCTTATTGTCAACTTTAAAGGTAACTCTGAGCTCACAACAGAGATTGACCATCAGGAAGCCCTGAAGAAGGCTATTGAAATGGTTTCAGACAAGCTGAAGAGTCTTTTGGGCGAAGAGGCAGCGCAGTTTACCCTGGTTTGCATTCCGGCAGCTCTTGAGGCGCATACCAAGCGCCGTTTCAAGGAGTTCAGCGAAGAGATATGCAAGGCTACGGGCATGACCAACGCCTACCCTGCCTTCAGCTACACACATGATGTAGATGAAGATGGCGATCCTGTAGATGAACTCCATATCGACGAGTCTTTCTTCCAGGGCAAAAAGATTATTCTCTTTGATGACATCATCGCATCCGGCAATTCGGTAGCCAAGTTTGCCGACCAGCTGGAAGGATATGGTGCCAAGGTAGAACTGGCGCTAGCACTGGGAAAAAAGATTTCTGACGGATATGACCAGAAATAAGATACTATAAATTAATAGTTTTTCAGGCACGGATTACCGTGCCTAAAAAACACCGTTTATTATCAGAAAGCGATTTGCTTTCCCTTTTCTATGAACTCTGCATTCACGATGTCAATATCCTTCCACATCGCCATATCCGACTCCAATGCGGCAAGGCTTGGGATATCCTCGCCATAACCGAAGAGGCGCTCTATCATCACACCATAGGTAAGATGCTCTATCTTCTCTATCGGATGAAGAACCACCGATTCCTCAAAACTGCTTTTCTTACCATTCCGGATTTCTACCAGCAAACGGGCACGTAACAGTTCCTTAACCGACTGATTGACAATCTGTTGAGATATCTTCGTTAAATCATGAATTTCTTTCGGAGTATACGCCTGTTCGCCTTGATTGAACCGGCGACATACCAGATGCATCACTACCCCACAAACCTTGATGCGCTGCACCAGTTTCAGGTGATCGTACTGCAAATCACCATCATAATAATGGATGTTCTGGTTGGTATGGCAAAGCAAGGCGCCAAACACTACGATAGCCCACGAAATCTGAAGCCATAACAGGAAAAGCGGAATGGCTGCCAGCGAACCATAGATGACATTGTAGCTGGACAGAAAAACCTGCAGATAGATATATCCATACTGAAGTGCCGTCATGCAGACACCCGCCAGGAACGATGGAACCAAGGTACTGCGAACCCGAATATAGGTATTCGGGATGACATAATAGCAGAACACGAAGAACAGGAACATCGGAACAAAAGCCGCCAGATGAAGGATGAACGAAGGAATGGTATCACCGATATCCGCTATCCTGTCTACATTATCCACCATATTCACCGTCCATACATTGATGCTCGAAGCAAAGAGTATCAGCAGTCCCAGACCAAACAGAATGGTAGGATATTCGGTAACAATCTGCTTCCACGAACGCTCGCCCGTATGCCAGATGTCATCGAAGGTAAGCTCTATCTTCTGCATCAGCGAAACGATGGTATAGAGAAACATCACGATACCCGTACCGATGATATAATTGCTCTGCGTATTCTCGATATAATTGTGAACGAAGTTAACGATGGTCTGCGCTACAACGGGCTGTGCCTCGAAGGTGGTAGAGAGCCAGGATTCGAGCAGAGAGGCATAGCCGAAACCACGGGCTATGACAAACATCATTGCCATGAAAGGTATCAGAGCCATGAAGGAGGCAAAAGTCAAGGCAGCCACATCCCTTGCCCACATATCCTTGAGATAGAAGATGCGACCGGCAAGCATACCCATCTTGATCCAAGACTTGAATCTGCCCCGGAAGTCTTTGATATTAGAAGAATTGAACTCTCTGATATCTTCGTAAAAACCTAGTATTCTGTCTATTACCCCCATAAGTTTAAAGTATTGGTTTCACGATAAAACATCAAATCCCTCCACAACACCACCGGGATGCCGTGAAGGGATTTGTCTTAGTATAAATTGCTTCTGTTCTATGGATTAATAGAACTTGAAGTAGTTGCGAGCATTGTTGTAAGAGATATCCTCTACCATGCGAG
>CAVBFV010000267.1:0-4406 GCA_963594575.1 Lachnospiraceae bacterium
GCATCGCCCGCATATCTAGGTTCGCTTCCGCTACCAGCCATCAATCCTCCGCCGTTGAAATAAATGAGTACCGGCAGATGCTCCTTCATGGTCTTTGCCGGTGTCCATATATTAAGGTAGAGGCAATCCTCGCTGTTGGTCTTCGCACCGAAGTTCATATCGCCGAAGAGAGGTTCCTGCATCGGGTTCGGTCCGAACTCCTTGGCCTCGCGAACGCCCTGCCATTTCTGTACAGGCTGCGGAGCCTTCCAGCGGAGATTTCCTACCGGAGGGGCAGCGAACGGAATACCCTTGAATACTGTGATGCCTGAGAGGTCTTTTCCTTCGAGGATACCTTCGGCAGTCGTAACCTGAGTCTGTGCCATCATTCCCATACCAGGGAGCAGAAAGGCAATGGATAAGAGTAGTTTTTTCATATCTTAAATCTGTTTGTTTGCAATGATACTGCAAAAATAAACAAAATATCATTACCTTGTCTTGTTCATGCTTATTTTTTAAATCTTTTTGCAAAAAAAAAATAAGGGCAGGCCCCTCATGATGAGAAACTTACCCTTTTTTCTGATTGTTGTATTATAAATTCTTGGCTTTTTCCGGTTCATTGGTTGTCACGTAATCGATGCCTTGCTTAAAGAAATATTTGATGGCTTTTAGATTGTTGACTGTCCAGACATTGGTAATCAGGCCGAGTTTCCGGGCTTCCTTGATCCATAACGGATGTTCGTAGAAAACGCTATCTTCGTAATCGATGCCTGCATAGCCTGCATCCTTGGCATCGAGAGGGGTTAGGGCGCCATTGAGATAGGAAACCTTGGCTCCTGGAGCGTGGCGAACGAGATAATCGCAGGCGTGCTTGCTGAAGGAAATATACTCTGTTCTTGCTTCCAGTCCGGCTTCTCTTACCATCTTCAGGGTGGCATCGATGCAGCGGTCTTCATCGCTCTTCTGGATGTGCTCTTTTACTTCGAGGATGAGTTTCATATCGCCCAATGACTTGGCAGCATTGAGATAGTCCTTCAAGGTAGGAATCTTCTCGCCATTCTTGAGTCGCTTGTCCTTGATATCGGAATAGTTGGCATTTTCTATCTTGATGCCGTCAACATCATCATCGTGGAAAACTACCACCTCGCCGTCGCGTGTGATATGAACATCAAACTCTGAGCCGTAAACCCCTATCTTATAAGAGTTCTGAAGAGAAGAGATGGAGTTCTGGGCAGAACCTTCTGTCTTCCAATAGCCTCTGTGGGCAATCACCTGCTGGGCTCTATCCTTGGCTGCTGATGGGAGAATCACTCCCATCAGCAGCATCATATAAATCAAAATTCTTTTCATTGTTTTTATCTTTAATATATTTCTTCAATATGTATTTCGTTATACTTATGAAACGTATTCCAGTCTGCACTTATTGTCTTAGAATCCCATTTTAAACATCACGCCGACAACGGAGCGGGAACCGCCGATGTAGGTTGGGAAACCAATCTGTCGGCCGGAATTACCTGCATCTACGATATATTTCTCATCGAGTACGTTCTTGCCAAAGGTTCCAATCTCGTAGTAAACCTTGCCTGGCTGGAAACGGTAACCGGCTGTGAAGTTGAGCAGTCCGTAGGCATCCTGGGTAAACTCTGGCTCGTTGCTCTCTTCGAAGAACACCTTCGATTTCCATGAATAGGTAGGGCGGAGATAGAAGGAAGCCTTCTCGCCGGTTGGCACGTTCAGGTCGAAGCCGATGGCAAAACTGTTCTTTGGAGTAAGGCGAAAGCGGTTGCCGGCATAAAGCTGTGCGTTTCCGTTGTCATCCTTGTCGTTGAACTTGCCCTCTATGTACGACCAGTTGCCGAAGAGATTCAGGTAGCGGCATGGAGAGTAGCTGATGCTTGCCTCCAGACCGAAACTGTGGGCACGACCTGCATCATCGTATTCAAACTTGCTGGTGGTAGCGTTGAAAACCGATGTCTGATAGTTATACCAGTCATAATAGTAAGCGCAGAAATCGTAATTCAATCTGCCTTGCAGGAGACTTCCCTTTACACCTGCCTCGTAGCTATAGATGATTTCAGGGTCGAGTGTCTCGAAATCCTTAGGATCGTTGTTGAAATATAGCACTCCCGGACGACGGCCACGAGCCACGCTGGCGTAGATGTTGTTGCGACCTATCATGTAGTTGAGGGCTGCACGACCTACCCACGACCAGTAGCTCTCCTTGGCAGTTACCTTGGCGCTACCCTCGGTAGGGTGATAAAGTATGGCACCAAACATGCTTGGTACGGTCGCTGAAGAGTAGCCTGTTTCCTGATTCTCGTAAGTTCCGCGGATACCCAGGGTGAAGTTCAGATTCTTTGTGAGTTTGAAGGTTCCGTCAGCGAAAACCTCTACAGCCTGATTGGTTCCGTAATTCTTGCCCTGTTCGGTATAGGCAGTATCGAGCGCTTTGGCCGAAATGCCCTGCAAGGTAGCCTGAATCAGTTTGCCGTTATCGCCCAAGCCAGCAAGAACCTGGTCTAAATCCATTCCTACAGCACCCAGAGCTGTCTTCAAATCGCCATAAATATCAGGAGTGGTGGTCAGCGCCTTCAGTTTGCCATCAGCATCTTTTTCAGGATTCTCAGGGAACCACTTGCTCATGAGCTGGGCGAGTGCAACATCTACCATCGGCAGGTAAGCGGCAGGAAGATACTGACTGAGCAATCCCTTGACATTATCTATCTGACTGCTGAGCGAAGCCTTCACACTCTTCTGGATAAACACAGGATAGAGGTACTGGAGATTCGCCTTGGCGTTGACATCCTGTGATGAATTCTCGTAGAAATAGCTGGCTCCCACGAAGCCAGAGAAGAACTTTTTGGCATCATAATTGAATCTGAATTCCTGGCTAAACTGAGTTCCCTTCTCTTTTTCCTCGCAGAGCAGGAGTGGGAGATAAGTACCATCTGCATCGAAATGCTCATTGCTGTTGAAGGCTCTGAATCCGGTGATGGAATTAAACGACCAGCGGTTGCTGATGTTGTGGTCGATATTGAGCAGGGCGCCACCCACGTTTCGCTTGATGCCCAACTGCTTGCCGGCTTCCAGGTTTGCAGGACTGTTTGGGTTGCTATTGCCAAAGGCTGGGTTGATGCTATGGAAGGAAGTGCCTGGATAATCATCGTGCTGATAATCGAGTACCACGCCCACGGAAGTATCATCGTTAGCCCACCATTGGGTAGAGTTTCTGAAAGCTAGGGCATTCTTGCCGTTCAGTCTGCCGCCTGCCTCGTTCTTGATGAAACCATCGCGTGCATCGTAGTCGAAGGCAAAGCGGTTGGCAAGCTTGTTCTTAATGATTGGGGTGTTGATGAAACCTGTTACCTGGCGTTGGTTGTAGCTGCCGTAGTTCAGGGAAAGTTCGCCCTTCTGTTCATTTACCGGTTTGTGGCGGATGATGTTGATTCCGCCAATCTCAGCACCTCTTCCGAAGAGAGTTCCCTGAGGACCTTTTACTACTTCCAATCGTTCCAAGTCGAATAGCTCAACGGCAGAAGAGCGGCTTCTAGATGTAGAAACGCCATCCATAAACACGGAAACTCTTGGCTGGGAATAAGCCTCGCCGCCATCTGAAGTTACACCACGAATCACGTAGCCAGGGTTGTTAGGACTCTGCAGCTGAATCTGAACGCCTGGGGTAAACTGAGCCACGTCGTCCATCTGGTGGAGGTTGAGTTTCTCCATCACGCTACCTGTTACGGCACTTACAGCCACAGGAATCTCCAAACTACTCTGCTTCTTCTTCTGGGTAGTGACGATAACTTCGCCCAGGGCCTGTGTATTTTCCGTCATCACTACCTTCAGGTTGTTGTCGTCAGCATCCTTGGTGATGGTGTTGTATCCTATATAAGTAAAGGTGAGTTTGTCACCATCGTTCACGTTGACGTGGAACTCGCCGTTCAAATCAGTCTGTACATTCGTGTTTCCGCAGCGAACCACCACGCCAGGCAAAGCCTCGCCCTGTTCGTTGGTCACCTTGCCGCTTACTGCATTCACGCCCAATGCTTTAGAATTAGTTTTGTTTCCTTCTGGAGTATTGTCGGCTTTCGCCTCCAGACATGCTACACCCTGCACGAGCATGGAAGCCATTAATACAATCTTAAATCTGTTCATAATCTATTGTTTCTTGCATATTTATTTTTTTTCGACTGCAAAAGTAGAATGATTTTGTTACATCGTGGTTTCTATCTGGTGAAGAAAAGATGAAGTTGAAATCAGTATTTTTTTTCTTCACTCTTCTTTCATTTCTTTGTAACATGATGGCAACATCCTTTAAATACCTTTGCAGCGGTAAAAAGCATTACAGTATTTTTGAAGAAAGAAATGAATAAGGTATTTAGTTTTATTGCGTTGGCATTTCTGGGATGCGGCTCTGCTGCTGCCCA
>CAVBFV010000268.1:0-4359 GCA_963594575.1 Lachnospiraceae bacterium
TTATTAATGCTATTTAACGTGATTAGTTGGCTTGTTCGGACAAAAACTTGATTCTGACGAGTCGAATTTCGTCTTCATTGTAGTCTTCACCCAATTCATCTTGAGCCGCATTCAAATCATCAGTATCGCTCTCCATGAAGTAATCGTAGATATCATCTACATGGTCATCATCCACAACTTCCTCTATGAAATAATCGATATTCAGCTTGGTACCGCTGTAAACGATTGCCTCTATTTCGTCAAGCAATTCTGAGAAATCCAAACCTTTTGCTTCTGCCAAATCATCAAGATCTATCTGGCGGTCTATGCTCTGAATGATGCTTACCTTCAAGACTGATTTCTTGGCAACTGTTCTGACACGTAATTCCTCAGGACGCTCTATCAGATTCTCTTCACAATACTGATTGATCAATTTACAGAACTCCTTACCATACCTCTTTGCCTTACCGGCTCCAACTCCCTGTATGTTCTGCAATTCCTGCATATCTACAGGATACATCGTTGCCATCTGTTCCAGAGAAATATCCTGGAAAATAACATAAGGCGGCAATTTATGCTTCTTTGCTACTGTCTTACGCAAGTCTTTCAACATGGAGAAAAGTGTCTGATCCAAAGCACCTGTATTATGCTCGCTCAGAGGCGCTCCATCAAAATCATCAGAGAATTCCTTATCGGCAACGATCATGAATGATTCAGGATTCTTAATGAAACGCTTACCCGCAGCTGTCAACTTCAAAAGGCCATAGTTCTCTACATCTTTCTTGAGATAACCGGCTATCAACGCCTGACGGATAACAGGATTCCAAACTTTGGCATCCATATCTTCTCCTGCTCCAAACTCCTCCAGTTCATCATGCTTGTGAGAAACGATATCATCAGTAGCACGTCCCTTTACAAAATCGATGATATATTCCTGACGGAAATTCTCCTTCACCGCAGCAACAGACTCCAAAACAACGAGCAGCGCATCCTTAGCCTCGAATTTTTCTGTAGGATGCAGGCAGTTGTCGCAGTTATGGCAGTTTTCTTCATGATATTCCTCACCAAAATAATGAAGCAACATTTTTCTGCGACAGACAGAAGATTCTGCATAGGCAGCCGTTTCCTGCAACAACTGTCTGCCGATATCCTGTTCTGCTACAGGTTTGTTCTCCATAAACTTCTCCAGTTTTCTGAGGTCTTTACGGGCATAGAAGGCGATACATATACCCTCGCCTCCATCACGTCCGGCTCTACCCGTTTCCTGATAATAACCTTCCAAGCTCTTGGGTATATCATAATGAATAACAAAACGGACATCAGGTTTATCGATACCCATTCCGAAGGCGATAGTAGCAACAATGACATCAATACGCTCCATCAGAAAATCATCCTGGGTTTGAGAACGGGTAGCCGAATCAAGACCGGCATGATAAGGAGCCGCTTTGATTTCATTGGCTTTCAATACCTCTGCCAATTCCTCTACTTTCTTACGGGAGAGACAATAGATAATACCACTCTTTCCTTTGTGTTGACGAATAAACATGATGATCTGACGATCGATATCCTTGTTCTTCGGGCGCACCTCATAATACAAGTTAGGGCGGTTAAAAGAACTCTTGAATTCTTTGGCATCCATGATGCCTAAGTTTTTCTTGATATCAGTACGTACCTTATCTGTTGCAGTAGCTGTAAGCGCTATCACAGGTGCAACACCTATTTCGTTAATAATAGGGCGAATACGACGATACTCAGGTCTGAAATCGTGTCCCCACTCAGAGATACAGTGAGCCTCATCAATGGCATAGAACGAAATCTTTACTGTTTTAAGGAACTCAACATTATCTTCTTTCGTCAAAGATTCAGGTGCAACATACAGGAGTTTGGTCGTACCATTGAGAATATCATTCTTCACCTTCTCAATAGCCGACTTATTCAATGATGAATTGAGATAATGAGCCACGCCATCACTTTCACTCAAACCATTAATAACATCTACCTGGTTCTTCATCAAAGCAATCAGAGGAGAAATCACAATAGCTGTGCCCTCCATAATGAGCGAAGGCAACTGGTAACACAAACTCTTACCGCCACCTGTAGGCATCAATACAAAAGTATCATTGCCACTCATCAAATTTCTGATGATTGCCTCTTGATCACCCTTAAACGAATCGAAGCCGAAATAATGCTTCAACTGTCCTGTAAGATTAACCTGTTCTGTCATATCCACCTATTATTATATTATATATGTCTATATATACGATTAAATAGCAATCAATTGGGCAAAATGCCCAACTGATTTATGCAGTTTCCAACTGTCCGAGATGAGATTTATCCAACTGTTTCTTGGTATAGTCCAGCGTAACAGCAAATGATTTAACCTTCTCTGATGGAATCTCAAACATAGCATCCATCATCACAGCCTCTACAATTGAGCGAAGTCCACGAGCGCCCAGTTTATACTCTACCGCTTTGTCTACGATATAATCGAGAGCATCTTCATCAAACTTCAGTTTAATGCCATCCATCTCAAACAATTTCTGATATTGCTTGACAATAGAATTCTTAGGTTCAACCAAGATTTTGCGCAAAGCCTCCCTATCCAACGGATTGAGATAAGTAAGCACAGGCAAACGGCCGATAATTTCAGGTATCAAGCCAAAAGACTTCAAATCCTGTGGAAGGATATACTGCATCAAATCCTTCTTATCTATCTTAGCTACATTCTGAACCGAATTATAGCCTACTACGTGCGTATTCATACGCTGAGCTATTTTACGCTCAATACCGTCAAAAGCACCACCACAGATAAACAGAATATTCTTGGTATCTACATGGATATAATCCTGATCAGGATGCTTGCGTCCACCTTTAGGCGGAACATTAACCATGGTACCTTCCAAGAGTTTCAACAATCCCTGCTGTACACCTTCGCCACTCACATCACGCGTGATAGAAGGATTATCGCTCTTGCGGGCTATCTTATCAATCTCATCAATGAACACAATTCCCCTTTCTGCTGCAGCCACATCATAATCAGCAACCTGCAACAGACGCGACAAGATGCTTTCAACGTCTTCACCCACATAACCTGCTTCAGTAAATACAGTGGCATCAACAATGGTGAAAGGAACATCCAACATCTTAGCTATTGTACGAGCCAACAAGGTTTTACCTGTACCGGTACTACCAACCATGATGATATTACTCTTTTCGATTTCTACACCATCTTCATCCTTTGGCTGCTGCAAACGCTTGTAGTGGTTATATACAGCGACAGCCAAATTGCGCTTAGCCTGATCCTGACCGATGATATATTCATCCAGGTATTTTTTGATCTCTACAGGCTTTGGCACCTCTTTGAGAACAAACTTACCCTCCCCAGCTTTAGGAGCTAAGACCCCTGTAGACTGTATAATTTCATAAGCCTGCTTAGCACAATCTTCGCAAATGAAGCCATTGATACCCGTGATGAGTAATCTGACTTCATTTTCTGATCTTCCACAGAAGCTACATACTTTCTTTGGCATATTATAATTATTATCTCTTCTTGCGCACCTTATTATATATACGCATATTTACTTAAAACAATTCGTTATTTACGAACCAACACATTATCTATCATTCCATATTCCTTGGCTTCTTCAGCTGTCATCCAATAGTTACGGTCGCTATCAGCATAAACCTTATCATAAGGAGTATGAGAATGGTCTGAAATGATAGTATACAATTCCTTTTTCATCTTCAAGATTTCGCGAGCCTCAATCTCAATATCAGAAGCCTGACCCTGAACGCCTCCTAATGGCTGGTGAATCATGACACGGCTATGAGGCAAAGCAGAACGCTTACCCTCCTGACCAGAAACGAGCAGCACGGCAGCCATAGAAGCAGCCATACCTGTACAGATAGTAGCTACATCGCTAGAGATAAACTGCATGGTATCATAAATACCCAAACCGGCAGTAACGCTACCACCAGGACTATTCAAATAGATAGAAATATCCTTGCCACTATCTACTGAATCAAGATACAGCAATTGCGCCTGCAATGTATTTGCTGTGTAGTCATCAATCTGTGTACCCAGGAAGATGATACGGTCCATCATTAAGCGAGAGAATACATCCATCTGAGTAACGTTCAGCTGACGCTCCTCCAAGATGTAAGGGTTCATATACTGAGCCTGTGCCTTAATAACATCATCAAGCACCATACCATTCATACCAAGATGCTTGGTTGCATATTTTCTAAAATCGTTCATATCTATATAGTATTTTACGTCTTAAACCATACGAAAAAAGAGGTTATCGACCCTTATTTCTCGTTCGGTGGAACAAAGATAATAAAAAAAGTCGATAACCTCGTATTTATTTGAAGTTTTTT
>CAVBFV010000269.1:0-4354 GCA_963594575.1 Lachnospiraceae bacterium
TACTGAATCTCCTTGGTAACCTCAAGATTCTTCTTGATTTCCTCGATACCTTCCTTCAATATACCCTTGCTGTAGAGCAGGCGGTAAGCCTCGTGGATGTTCTGGATGGTCTCATTGCTGAAACCGCGACGGCGCAGACCGATGAGGTTGATGCTGCAGTAGCGGGTTGGCTCTTTGCCGGCAATGATGTATGGAGGAATATCCTGAGAGAAACGGCAACCGCCCTGGATCATCACGTAGCCTGCGATATGGCAGAACTGATGAACGAGAACGTTGGCGCTGACGATGGCGTTGTCATCTACTACTACCTCACCGGCAAACTTGGTAGAGTTGCCGATAATCAGGCCGCTGCCCAGCTCGCAGTCGTGAGCCACGTGAACGGTCTCCATCAGGAGGTTGTTGCTGCCTACTACGGTCTTGCCCTTAGAGGCTGTACCACGAGAGATAGTAACGTTCTCGCGGATGCTGTTGTTATCGCCCACCTCGCAGGTTGTCACCTCGCCCTTGAACTTCAGGTCCTGAGGCTTGGTAGAGATGCTGGCGCCTGGGAAAAATTCATTATTGTTGCCGATACGAGCGCCCACGTGGATGGTAACGCTGTTCTGCAATACGTTGTTATCGCCCAAAACGGTGTCCTTGTCGATATAGCAGAAAGGACCGATAATGTTGTTGTCACCGAGTTTTGCCTCTGGATGAACAAACGCTAATGGACTAATCTGATTCATATTTCTATCTTATTATTACTTGTTCTTAACAATCTGTGCTGTGAAAGTAGCTTCTGCCACCACCTGGTCGCCTACGAACATATAGCCCTTCATAGAGCTGATGCCATGACGTACAGGTGCGAGCAACTCTACACGGAAGAGGAGAGTATCGCCTGGTACCACCTTTTTGCGGAACTTCACATCATCGAGCTTCATGAAGTAAGTGCTCCAGCGCTCAGGCTCCTCCAACTGGTTGAGGACGAGCAGACCGCCACACTGTGCCATCGCCTCTACCTGGAGAACGCCTGGCATCACTGGCTCTTCAGGGAAGTGACCGGTGAAGAAAGGCTCGTTGCTGGTTACGTTCTTTACACCTACGATGCTGTTAGGACCCATAGCGATGACCTTATCTACCAACTGCATTGGGTAGCGGTGAGGCAGGAGCTGACGGATGCGGATATTATCCATGATTGGCTCTTCGTTTGGATCGTAGATAGGAGCCTGAATCTCGTGCTTGCGAATCTCCTTGCGCATGAGGCGGGCGAACTTGTTGTTTACGGTATGGCCTGGACGCGTAGCGATGATGCGACCCTTGATAGGCTTGCCGATGAGTGCCATATCGCCGATGATGTCGAGCAGCTTATGGCGTGTACACTCGTTCTCCCACTGCAATGGACGGTGCTGGATATAACCCAACTTGTTGGCATCCATGCGAGGCACCTTGAGATGGTCGGCGAGCTGGTCGAGCTGAGCCTGTTCTACCTGGCGCTCGTAGATAACGATGGCATTGTCCAGGTCACCACCCTTGATGAGGTTAGCTTGGAGCAGCGGCATGATATCGCGTACGAAAACGAAGGTACGTGCCGATGCAATCTCCTCTGCGTATGTCTCCATCTTTTCGAGGGTAGCAAATTGGCTGTTGATGAATTTGCTCTCGAAAGAACACATGGCTGTGATGCTGAAGTCCTCGTCTGGGAGAATGGTGATGACAGAACCGTTGTCATCCTTCACCTCAATCTTATGACGGATGATGTAGTAATCTTTCTCAGCATTCTGTTCCTGGATACCTACGCTCTGAATCTTCTCCACATAAGGAGCTGCAGAACCGTCGAGGATAGGGAACTCAGGACCGTTTACCTGGATGAGACAGTTGTCGATGCCGAGGGCATAGAGTGCTGACATACCATGCTCGATGGTAGAAACGCGGATGTCGCCCTTACCGAGTACGGTACCGCGCTGTGTTTCAACCACGTTTTCAGCTACAGCCTGGATGACAGGCTCGCCTTCGAGGTCGATGCGCTGTATTTTATAACCGGTGTTCTCTGGTGCAGGATTGAAAGTTACGGTGAGGCTCAAGCCTGTATGCAAACCTTTTCCGCAAAGAGAGAAACTACCTTTCAGTGTCTTCTGTTTTGACATAACGATTTATTTTAATGTTAAGTGTTAAATGTTAAGTGTTAACTTGTTGTGGCATTCGCTCATTTAACATTAAACACTTCACATTTAACATTGAAAATTTACTTTTTCTTCAGTTCTTCAATCTGCTTCTTCAGGTCGTTGAGTTCCTTGTACATGTCAGGCAAACGACGGAAGATAGCCTGTGACTTGAAGTAAGCGCGCTGCTCCATAGGAGGAGTTCCGATGAGCTGCTGACCGCTCTTGAGGCTGCCAGGAACACCGCTCTGGGCACCGAGGAATACCTTGTCGCCGATAGTGATGTGGCCGGCAAGACCAACCTGTCCGCCGAACATACACCATTCGCCTACCTTCGTACTGCCTGCTACACCTACCTGAGAAGACATCACGGTGTTGGCACCGATGTCGGTATTGTGGGCAATCTGTACGAGGTTGTCGAGCTTCACGCCCTTGCGAACGTAAGTAGAACCCATTGTAGAACGGTCTACACAGGTGTTGGCACCAATCTCTACATCGTCTTCGATAGTAACGATGCCAATCTGAGGAATCTTGTCGTATCCTTCAGGACCTGGAGCGAATCCGAATCCGTCGGCACCGATTACACAACCTGCATGAAGCGTAACGTTGTTGCCTAACTTACAGCCGTGATATACGGTAACGTTAGGATAGATGAGTGCATTTTTGCCAATCTTCACACCCTCACCGATGTAGGCATGAGGATAAATCTGGCTACCTTCGCCTACCTCTGCACCATCGCTGATATAAGCGAAAGCACCTACATAGACGCCTTCAGCCACCTTAGCCTTTGGAGATACGAAAGCCAGCGGATCGATGCCGGTCTTCTTTGGCTTCATAGATTCGTACATCTGCAGGAGCTTAGCTACACACTCGTATGCATTCTTCACACGGATGAGGGTAGTGCTGACAGGGTGTTCCAATTCTACGGTCTCATCAATGAGTACGATACTTGATTTGGTTTCGTAAACATAATGAGTGTATTTAGGGTTAGAAAGGAACGAGATGGCGCCTTCCTTACCTTCTTCGATTTTTGCGAAGGTGTTGACTGTTGCGTTCTCATCACCTTCCACACGGCCCTGAACGAACTGGGCTATTTGTTGAGCGGTAAATTCCATAATTTATCTGTCTTCTAGTTTGTTTTATTTAGGTTCCCAAGGCATCATTACCTTTAGGTAACCGCAATTTGTTTGCAAAAATAGCAAAAAAGATTTAGATTCTCGACTTTATTTTGTAATATTTTACTTTTTCGCCCCATAAAAGGGTATTTTTTAGGCGCAAAGCCTCTTTTTCAAGATACTTTGCGCCTAAATTGAGTTTTTATAACTTAGCAAGTTCTGCTGCCATTTCAGCCTGCAACTCCTTAGCTTTCTGACCTGCCACCTCAGCAAAGTCATCGCCGTTGCTGGCATAGATGATGCCGCGTGAAGAGTTGACGAGCAAGCCGCAATCCTTGATGATGCCATACTTGCAAACCTCCTGCAGGCTGCCACCCTGTGCACCTACGCCCGGTACGAGGAGGAAGTGGTTAGGAGCCACCTTGCGGATGTCTTCGAACATCTTGCCCTGTGTAGCGCCTACTACATACATCATGTTCTCATCGTTGCCCCATTCCTGGCTCTTCTTCAGAACCTTCTCGAAGAGGCGCTCGCCCTCCTTATCCTCGGTGAGCTGGAAGTCGTGGCTACCCTTGTTGCTGGTAAGTGCCAGGAGGATAACCCACTTGCCGTCATACTCGAGGAATGGCTTTACAGAATCCTCGCCCATATAAGGAGCTACGGTTACTGAGTCGATATTGTATTCCTCGAAGAATGTCTGGGCATACATCTTACTGGTGTTGCCGATATCGCCGCGCTTGGCATCTGCGATGATGAAGTGGGTAGGATAGTGGCTGTGGAGATACTTGATGGTGTTTTCGAAGGCAATCATGCCATCGATGCCGCGGCTCTCATAGAATGCCAGGTTTGGCTTGTAAGCCACACAATATGGGGCTGTTGCATCGATGATAGCTTTATTGAATCTGAATATCATCTCGGCTTCTGCGCCCTGGATGTCTTCACTCTCGGTGATGCACTTTGGCAACTTGTTGATATCTGTATCAAGACCTACGCACAAGAAACTCTTCTTGGCGAAAATCTGCTCTACGAGTTCTTTTCTGTTCATAATGGATTGATATGATGATTCATCGCCCCGAAAAACGGAACGATGAATCGGGGTTT
>CAVBFV010000270.1:0-4300 GCA_963594575.1 Lachnospiraceae bacterium
TTTATCACTATTTTCTCTGTTTTCTCACGATAATTCATTAATTTTGCACCCTATATATAATACGTATTGTTATGAATTTAGATTTATTGACTGCCATATCACCAATTGATGGTCGTTATAGGGGAAAAACAGAGCAACTCGCTAACTACTTTTCAGAGTATGCTCTCATTCGTTATCGTGTACGCGTAGAGATTGAATACTTCATCACTCTATGCGAGTTACCTTTGCCACAGCTTGCTTCTTTCGACAAGTCGCTGTTCGAACGTCTGCGTGACATTTATCGTAATTTTGACGAAAATGAAGCACAGCGCGTAAAAGACATCGAGAAGATTACCAATCACGATGTAAAGGCTGTAGAGTATTTTATCAAGGAAGAATTTGATAAAATCGGTGGCCTGGATGCTTACAAGGAGTTTATCCATTTTGGTTTGACATCCCAGGATATCAACAACACAAGTGTGCCTCTCTCTGTAAAGGAGGCTTTGGAAGAGTGCTTCAATCCACAGGTAGAAGAGCTGATAGCCCAACTTCAGACTTATGCTGATGAGTGGAAGGATGTGCCTATGCTGGCTAAGACTCACGGACAGCCTGCTTCACCTACCCGCCTGGGCAAGGAAATCATGGTTTATGTTTACCGTCTTACCGAGCAGCTTAATTCGCTCAAGGCTTGCAAGATTACAGCTAAGTTCGGTGGTGCTACCGGTAACTACAATGCTCACCATGTAGCTTATCCACAGTATGACTGGAAAGCATTCGGCAACAAGTTTGTCAGCGAAAAACTCGGTTTGGAGCGCGAACAGTATACCACACAGATCAGTAACTATGACTATCTTGGCGCTATCTTTGACGCCATCCGTCGTATCAACACCATAATCATCGACTTAGACCGTGACTTCTGGATGTATATCTCTATGGATTACTTCAAGCAGAAGATCAAGGCAGGTGAGGTAGGCTCAAGTGCGATGCCTCACAAGGTGAACCCTATCGATTATGAGAACAGTGAGGGTAACCTGGGTATTGCTAATGCTATTCTTCAGTTCCTGGCACAGAAGCTTCCGGTTAGCCGCTTGCAGCGTGACCTTACTGACAGTACCGTACTCCGTAACATCGGTGTGCCTCTCGGTCATAGCGTCATTGCTATCCAGAGTACATTGAAGGGCTTGCGTAAACTGATTCTCCACGAGGAGAAACTGCAGGAAGATTTGAATAATACATGGGCAGTTGTAGCTGAGGCTATCCAGACTATCCTTCGCCGTGAGGCATATCCACATCCTTACGAGGCATTGAAGGCGTTGACACGTACCAACCAGCACATGACTGAGGAAACTATTCATGAGTTTATCCAGGGATTGAATGTGAGTGATAGTGTTAAGGCAGAACTGATGGCAATCACACCAAGCAATTATACAGGTATCTAATATACACAAAGGAATTTTGTAGTTTTAGTACATATATAAAAAAGTAAAAATTAGATTTATTAACCCAGCCGTGAGGCTATTAAGTATTTTAAGAAAATGGATTCAGAATTTGAAAACAAACCTCAAGATCAGTCTTCTGAGAATGAGAGAACCCGTGAGGGCTACAACCCAGCAGGTGGTTATCAGAAGAGTTATCGACCAGTAGGTCGCACACAGCGTCCTCGTATCAATTCACATCGCGCATACAGCAGCGACAGAAGTAGCAGTAACAGCGAAGGCGGTTTCCGTCCTGAAGGTTTCGGTGCTGGCTTGCAGAGTACAGTCAGCAGCGAGCGTCCACAGCGCAGCAGCTATCAGAGCCGTGGTGGTTATGGTAACAGCAACCGTGGTGGCTACCAGCCACGTCAGCAGGGAGGCTATCAGTCTCGTCCTCAGCAGGGTGGCTATCGTCCTCGTTACAACAATAATGATGAGCAGGGTGGTTATCAGCCTCGTCAGCAGGGTGGCTACCAGCCACGCCAGCAGGGCGGCTACCAGTCTCGTTCTCAGCAGGGTGGTTATGGCAACAACCGTGGTGGTTATGGTCGTCCACAGGGTGGCGGCTATGGCAACAACCGTGGTGGCGGCTATGGTCGTCCTCAGCAGGGTGGTTATGGCAACAACCGTGGCGGTTATGGCCGTCCACAGGGTGGTGGCTATGGCAACAACCGTGGTGGCGGTTTCCGTCAGCACACTCCTGGTTACGATCCAAATGCTAAGTATAGCATGAAGAAGCGTATCGAATATAAGGAGGAGAACATCGACCCAACAGAGCCATTGCGCTTGAACAAGTTCCTCGCCAATGCTGGTGTATGCTCTCGCCGTGAGGCTGATGAGTTCATCCAGGCTGGTCTGGTAACTGTCAATGGTGAGGTTGTTACGGAGTTGGGTACCAAGATCCTTCGTACCGATGAGGTGAAGTTCCACGACGCTCCTGTAACTTTGGAGAAGAAGGTATACGTATTGCTCAACAAGCCAAAGGATTATGTTACAACCAGCGATGATCCTCAGCAGCGCAAGACAGTGATGGACCTCGTAAAGGATGTTTGTCCTGAGCGTATCTATCCTGTAGGCCGTCTCGACCGTAATACTACAGGTGTACTTCTCCTGACCAACGATGGTGATCTGGCTTCTAAGCTTACTCATCCTAAGTTCCTGAAGAAGAAGGTTTATCACGTTCATCTCGATAAGAACCTGACAGCTCACGATATGGATCAGATTCGTGAGGGTATCACCTTGGAAGATGGTGAGATCAAGGCAGATGCTGTAGAGTATGCTGATGATCGCGACAAGGCACAGGTTGGCATCGAGATTCATAGTGGCAAGAACCGTATCGTGCGCCGTATCTTCGAGAGCCTCGGCTATCGTGTTACCAAACTCGACCGTGTACAGTTCGCAGGTTTGACTAAGAAAAATCTCCGTCGCGGTGACTGGCGCTTCCTTACTGAGAAGGAGGTAGACATGCTCCGCATGGGTGCTTTTGAATAAGGATAATAAGATATAATAAGAAAGGAGACTATCTGTTTAGTCTCCTTTTTAACCTATTAATTAACAATGGAAAAAGTAAAAAGAACTAAAGTCGTTGACTTGCTCAAGAGCACAGCCTACGACTCAATCGTGAATGTTAAGGGATGGGTTCGTACCCATCGTAGTAGCAAAGCAGTCGATTTTATCGCTCTTAACGATGGTTCTACTATTAATAATATTCAGATAGTAGTCGACCCATCAAAGGTCGATGAGAATCAGCTCCGTCAGATTACTACCGGTGCTTGTATCAGCGCCGTAGGTACGCTGGTAGAAAGCCAGGGTGCCGGACAGAGTGTTGAGATCCAGTGCGAGAGCATCGAGATTTACGGTCTCTGCGGCAGCGACTATCCTATGCAGAAGAAGGGACAGAGCTTCGAGTACATGCGTCAGTATGCTCACCTCCGTCTCCGTACCAATACCTTTGGTGCCGTGATGCGTATCCGCCATAACATGGCAATGGCTATCCACACTTACTTCCATGAGCATGGATATTTCTATTTCAATACTCCGCTCATCACAGCCAGCGACTGCGAGGGTGCTGGTCAGATGTTCCAGGTAACTACCAAGAACCTCTACAACCTGAAGAAGACCGAGGATGGCAAGATTGACTATTCTGATGATTTCTTCGGCAAGCAGACTTCATTGACCGTTTCCGGTCAGTTGGAGGGTGAGCTCGGTGCTACAGCACTCGGCGCCATCTACACCTTCGGTCCAACCTTCCGTGCAGAGAACAGTAATACTCCTCGCCACCTGGCTGAGTTCTGGATGGTAGAGCCTGAGGTTGCTTTCCTGGATATGGATGGTTTGATGGAGTTGGAGGAAGACTTCATCAAGTATTGTATCCGTTGGGCACTGGAGCATTGCAAGGACGATCTTGCTTTCTTGAACAAGATGATTGACAAGGGTCTGATTGCCCGTCTGGAAGGCGTATTGAATTCCGACTTCGTTCATCTTCCATATACCGAGGGTATCCGCATCCTTCAGGAGGCTATTGCCAACGGCAAGAAGTTTGAGTTCCCATGCGAGTGGGGTGATGACCTGGCTTCAGAGCATGAGCGTTTCCTCGTAGAGGAGCACTTCAAGCGCCCGGTTATCATGACCAACTATCCTAAGGCTATCAAGGCATTCTATATGAAGATAGACGAGGAGGAGAGTGGTTTCGGTGGCAAGAGCGGTCAGACCGTTCAGGGTACCGATGTACTGTTCCCACAGATTGGTGAGATTATCGGTGGTTCTGTCCGTGAGGAGAGTTATGACAAGCTGATGGGTGAGATTGAGGCTCGCAACATCCCTATGAAGGATATGAACTGGTATCT
>CAVBFV010000271.1:0-4279 GCA_963594575.1 Lachnospiraceae bacterium
TTCACAGCCTTCATATTGTTGCTCCAGTTGATGAAACCCAAATCGAGAACAGAAGCACTCAGGGTCAGGTTGTCGTTCAACTTATAGACACCACCGAGGTCGAGTGCCATACCGAAGCCGCCCAATCCTGCGCCATCAACATCTACATCATCTATCTTTTCATATTTTCCCTTGTCTGAATTATTATATTCATCCTCGGAAGTCTTATAAGTAAAGCCTTTCATGGAAACCTGGGCATTCGCCTTGCCGGAAACAATCCACTTGTCTGTACCAGAGAGGTCAGCACGCAGGTTTTCCAGACGAACATCACCGTCAGCCACACCGAAGAGGAACTTCAACTTAGCACCGATGCGGAGTTTCTTGTTAATCTGATGAGAGTGACCCAATGCCAATTCAGCATAAGAGCGAGCCATCATGCTCACATCACCAATCTCATAATTCTGGTTACCCGTGTTCTTGGCAAATTCAAACAACTCATAAGGCAGGGAAGCACCGAAAGATGCCTTGGCATTCACCTCGATGGTATTATAACCGCCAAAGCCCTTGAAACCGGCAGAAAGTATGGAGATGCCCACATCACCCTGTATGCGGTTGTTGCTCTTACTGAAGCCTTTCAGCGCCTCATCGGCAGAAATATAAGGATTCATGAAGGAAGTCATCTTCTTGGCACCCGCCTCCTGTCCGTACATCGGATTGTTCAGTACAATATCCTGATAGCCGAAGTTGCCCTGCAGGTTGACATTTATATTACCCAATGCAGGGATGATGATATAGTTCTGCTTGTTCTCAAAAGCCGGGTTCATATCGTGACGGAACTTGTAGTCGTCAGTAAAGTAAGCGGAATTGAGTGTCTGAGCCATTGCGGTGCCACCCATCATCAGCAGAGAGGCAGCCAAGAGATGCTTATATATTTTATTCATCATTTTCTTTGTCTTTTATGTGTGTTATTATTCTGTTACTACTCTCTGTCATTAATTGAAGTTACCAATCACCTTACCCACGAGTTTCACCTTAATGTTTTCCAACTTCAGGGTATGCTTCTCTGAGTTGAGGTTGATACCGGTCACGGTAGTTCCATCATGGCTTGCCTTACCTTTTACCTTATAAGAGAGTCCGTCGAGCTTCTGCAATCCGCCCTTTACCTTTTCACGGAGTTCTATTTCCAGCGGAGAGTTCACGGCTGTCACGCCATCAGCAGAGGCTTTCACAGTACCCTTCTTGACATTCACTTCTATCAGGTTACTGATATCGGTACCTTCCAGTCCGAGTGGAGTTGCCTCTACGATGAGGATAGCAGGAACCAGATTCTGTGCATCAGCAGTAAGACGCAGATAAGTACCCTCTGCCAATTCCAATTCATCCAAATCATCATTCCAACCGTCAAAATCATCAGCATATTCGATGACTGCATCCTCGGCAAATGCCAACGGTGCATAAATCTCGTAGCTTGGAACAACATTGTAATTGCGTCCGAACTCGATAGTCATTTCCTGACTGAGATCAGCCTTCGCCTCTACATCGGTAATCTGTACGTGGTCTGGAATATGCTGGTTGATGAGTGTAGCCAGGTTGCTCACCTCATATACGTTGGCTGCACCATACTGGTCTGTCAGTTCTGCAGTCTTATGGCGGCAGATACAGATCTTGGTTACAGGCGTAACAGTAGTCTTGTAGATATGCATCTCAGGGAGTTGCACGGTAGCCAAGTTCTGACCGTTCTTGGTAGAAATCACCTTTGCGCTCACCTTTGCCGCTGCATCCATATCATTTTTGATAGAAAGAATAATCTGAGGATTATCCAAGTCAGCTCTTACGCCATCTTCTGAAAGGAAGTCAGGAACGCCCGTCACAGTTACATCACCCAAGCTTGAGATATTGATTTCTGGGTCGAAGATACCGGTAGCAGACTTCAAGGTTATATTATTGACATTCACCTTGGCACCGATGGATAGTGTAGATATAGGAACACCCGTTACATTAGCCTCGATACCGAGATTGAAATAACCATTCATCCTGATAGAGCCATTGTTGTCGATGGCAACCTCACCGTAATCATCCTGATTTGCGAAATCCAGTTTTTTAGCCTTGATGGTGAGTTCCAGGTTGCGGCTTGTAGAAACATCCTCCACGGTAATCTTCGAACCGTTGACCATAGGGACACCATTGCCATTACCAGAGGCATGTGAAATCTGCAGATAGCCAGGAAGGGTAAGTGTAACCTTGTCAAGCTTGGTGATGGCAGAAGAAAGACCACCAAGAGTGAGATTCACATTCAGTACGATTTCGCCATCTACCTCAGCACTTTTCAGGCTCTTCACAGCAGCATCCGTACCATTATATTCGAACATCAGCTTCTTAGGAGATACAAAACTGAGATGAGTACCGGCAGCACGTGTACCCTTGGCAGCAGAATGGGTGCTCAAGGTTAGCGTATTAGAATAAGAATTACCACTCAGAACAATAGGAGAAATCATTGGCGAAGCAGATGATGCATCTGAACCAGTCAGCTGGAAAAGATAATCACCGTTTGCGGCAATCTTCACGCTACCACCCTCTTCCAGTTCCAGGATATCAGACAGAGGAATGTTCATGGTAGAACTGGCAGGGATTTCCAATTCACCACTACCAAATCCCATCGTAGCATCAATCTGGTCAAAATCATAATCGTTATTTGTACACCCGGTTACCGAGAAACCTAACGTTAATAAAGACACAAGTAATAGACTTGCTTTCATTTGCTTTTTCTTCATAGTTATGAATAATTGATAATTATAGAACTTTACACTCTTAAAGAGAATCTACATATTTTTAAAAACATTTGCAAATATAGCATATTTTTACAAATAAGCATGTAAAATAATCAGAAATCTTCGTTAAATTCCTCAATTTATACACAAGACATCGTTATTTTACGAATATTTCCAGTTAGGATTATTAACATAAAGCGAGTAAGAGGAAAAGCTTTTCCTCTTACTCGCTTTATCACAATATCCAATAAAGGGAGTTATTTTACCCAATCCAATACGATCGTCTTATCTTCATCAATCATAAAGTTCATACTGTCATGGACTTATGACACACCCTCTTTTATTTTTACCTATCTCTCAGATGCTCATGCCTCTATCACCCAATCCTCAATAGTACCTTGGGTAGAATCGAAATTGATGCCAACCTTGGTAATTGGCAAGCCACAGAGAGCGAATCGCTGGCGATAGTTCTTCAGATTGATTTGCTGCATTGCCGCCTGAGCACTCTTATTCAGCTTCAATTCAACCACATAGAGGTCGGTCTTGGTAAGGAGCACAATATCTACCCTGCCACGTGGCGTATGCACCTCCACATCCACCAGGTAATTGGTTAAGAGAGTAAAGATGATGAAGAGCATCTGCTGATAATGCCCCTCATAATTGGTCACGTTGCAGTATGGCACCGTTCCCAGGAAGTCTTGCAACAGATGCAAGGCACCATCCATGTTGCGCTTGCCAATAAGCAATGCCATTTTGGCTATTGCCACATTGCCCCGTTCGGCAGAGACACCATCCACGTAGTTTGGCAGAAGATTATCAAACAACCCTACCTTGATTTCCTTGTTTGGAATATCTAGAGTATAAATCCTCGTTTCCGGATCGTACTCCTTGATGGTAACATATCCGCTCTGGTAGAGCAACGGCGTGATAGTCTTCATATTCTCCGTTGGTGCATTAAAGGATGAACTGACAGCTTCTGTCGGAGCTATCTCCGTTGGCAACACGCCAAACTGCCTCAACATATTGATAAGATAAGTTGGCGTACCAGAACTGAACCAGAATGCCCCCAATTCCTTTTTCGAGAAACAGTTGAGCAGACTGTATGGATTGAAAACGTCTGGCGATTTCTTAGAGAAATGATAGCCATCATAATTCTCCTTGAGCTTTGCAATCATCATTTCTCTAGAATATCCAAGTGCATCAGCAAGCATATCGATGTCATCCGACATATTTTCCAGGAGTTCTTCTTTGGTGATGCCGCAGATTCCTGCATATTCATCGTCCATCGACACATTTGTGATATTGTTCAGTTCACTAAAGATGCTAACTTGCGAGAACTTGGTGATACCTGTAAGGAAAACAAAACGCAGTTTTGCCTCACTATATTTCAGAGGACTAAAAAAGTTACGCATGATATTGCGCAACACATCCAGTTGCTCTTTCTCGTGAGCCACATCCAGCATAGGCGCATCATATTCATCGATGAGCACCACCACTTGTTTTCCACTCTTCTCATAAGCTGTATTGATGAG
>CAVBFV010000272.1:0-4279 GCA_963594575.1 Lachnospiraceae bacterium
TACATATTCACGGAAGTTCTCCACGGTATTCCTGGCGTCATCGTTTACGATGCGCCCCAGGAAACGTTCCAGACTCTTGGTACTTACCAGGAGCTGGTTCTTTTTATTTCTATGTGTTATGGTAAATTTCATTGTCTGTCATTTTTAAAAGTTTATATTATGAAGAAACACTTTATTTCATACCATGAAACAGTTCGTTTCAAGCGGAGAAACGCTCCGTTTCATCCTGTGAACCAAACCGATACGTCGCATTCCCGCTTTCGATACATCGGCAAGGGATTCTGCTTTACTCGTAAACGAATCCGATTTCTTCGGCATAATGATCATAGGCAGGTTCCCCATAACCATATTCAGCAAAGACCTTCTTCACCTGCTCCTGCATTTCCGGCGTAAGATGTTTCTCACCCCGATGCACACGATAATAGGTAGTACGGTTGCCTAGAACATCCATGACGCGGTACTTGACGGTCTGCATTTCGGCATGTTTTACCTGGTCGTAGAGATGAGAAAATCCCCATGCAGCTTTGAACTGGTACACACGCATGAAATGGGAGCATGATGCATGGAGGTTAGCATCGGGATAAACAGCATTTCCGGCAGTAACATCATCGGGTTTGAACTTAGCCGAGATGAATCGGATGCATTCTGCTGCCCGAGGACAATCGGCATTGAAGCAGTACATCCAATGATAATCTACCAGACTTTTGATAAACTCAGGATCATTAAGATTTAATTCCATAAAAAAAATAAAATTTAAATTAAACATTAGGTTTCGCAGTGGTTAAAGCCATTGTGGAATCTGTGTTGTCAACTCTCCGCAAAGAAACACGGGGCAGCTGTGGTATAAGCAACAGCCCCATGTAACTTGGCTGCTGCAAAGATACAAAATTTTAAAGCCAAATGCAAGCTTTGTCCCGAAAACTTTCATCCTTGTCCCGAATCACGTGCATAAAAAAAACGATTTCAGCAAGAAGATAAGCTGAAAAACGTGATGGATAAAGGCAATAAGTGATGGATAGCGTGATGGATTTTGTAAACATTTCGTCCATCCATCACGCTATACAGGAGAGATAAACCCCTCATTATCAAACGATTAAAGATTAAAAAAAGAGAAAACGTGAGGGATGTGAGGGATAAAAAGAGGAAAACCTCAAATCCGCAACCTATAGGGTTTAGTGGGATTTGAGGGTTTATACTTTCTTCAATTATATCCTGTTACTTGAAAACAACCTTCTTACCTTTCTTCACATAAATACGCATCTGATCCAAGTCTATGGTGATGTCATAATATCCTGCTTCTTTTACCTTAAACTTATAATCTTCTTCTTTTCTTATTGATGTGGAAAGATGCGCCAAAGAGACCACAGAGTTAAACTCGTAGTCTTGATACTCCGCATTGTAACTCTTGCAGACTCTCCAATCAGGAGCATTGACAAACTTGAATAGTTCATTTGCCTTCAGATAGACGGTTGCCTTGAAGACCTTTCCATCCTCGTCTCGGTTCATAGCTATTGCATGGTCCAAGTCGTAGGCAGCATTGCCTGCTTGTTGCACAGCCTCTCCCGTGATATAGATGCCATCCTCCACATTCTCACCTTCCATCACAGCCATTGTCCAGTATTCCAATGAAGGAAGCGTGAAAGAAACATCATAGCCGTTTTGGGTAAAAGGAAGTTCCTGCACCGCCCCTGCATGACTATCAGGAGTTGCCACCCATACCTTGGAGACTTTCCTCGTAGATTTCACCGTCACAGGAATATTGGTCTTCTTCTCAGGTTTCACACGAGTACCCCAAAGGTCACGCCATGAGAGGTCGTTGGTATTGAGGAAGTTGAGAAAATGCAACACATCACACTTACCTACCTTCTTGGCGAATGTTGTCAGCGAATACTCCTTAGGAGGCCAAGCTTGCACGGTCAGTCCTGAAGTCGAACTGATGATAGGCAGATAAGCAGACTTAGAGGTCGTACCACGCAACAAGTTCTGATAAGCAGTCTGGAAGTCGTAGTATCTGACAAGTGCCGTCTTCAACTCATCGCTCATCGCCAAAGGTGCTGCGGGGAAATACTCACGAGTCAACATGTGGTCGCCCAACTCAAGATGAGAACCGCCAAGGGCAAACATCGCCGCATCGGCAAGCAAGACTCCTGGCGTATTGACCATCCTATCTCCAGAACCCCCATTGTCTGCTTTATCATAATTGATGTAAGCCGCAAAGACAGTCGGATGCTGATGGTCGCTATACTTATCATTAGTTTGGATGATACCAAAGAGATTGGCAAACTGGTCCTCCGATGCACCACCATATCCATTGCCATTGCCCCAAACCTCATTATAACAGAAGTCTATATCATTCCTGACAATTTGCTCAGCCCCATAGCCTGAGACTGCATTCATCACCAAAGACTTATCGGGATGCGCCTGCTTCATGGCTTGGATGAAAGACTCATAAGAAGAAGGCAAATCTACCTCATGGCGATTGGCATCATACACGGTACCACGGTAGCCCAACTGGTCTATCTGGAAGCCATCAAAGTCAAAGTTGTCATACGCCTCCTCATTACGTTCAACCATATACTGCAACCACCCTTGATTGCTTGGCACCTGCAAGTAAATGTTGCTTGCCCAAGAATCTGGCAAGCCATGATAGTCTTGCTCATAATTGCCAGCGTTATTCTTCAGCAAAGCCCACTCGGTCTTGACCCCATCATTGGCAGCATTCTTCCATGCACCAAAGCAAAGGTTGTAGAAGATGGACTTCATGCTATACGAATGCTGCTCGGCAATGTAATTCTTGACATACTCCACACCGACCCAACGTTTACTGATATCTTGATACCATGAGGTGAGAGAACCATCAGCATTCAACTTCACGGGCTTGTGGTGCATCCACTGCCAATCCTGAAACTGCACACCATTGATATGGAGACGGTTGAGATAAGCCATCTCAGTCTTGATGTTGGCGTTCTTGTCTATACTACCATCATAGTTGTTGAAATCCGCCACAAAACCATAACGTGGGAAACGCTTCCAGTTGCTTGACACATCAACAGCTATTGTCCCCAACACGACCTCCGTCCCATTCGACTCGGCAAACAATTCCACGAGATAACCTTGGTAGTCGGTGGTAGGTGGAGTCCATGTCCATCGGTTGTTGCTCATGACATCCGACAACTTATGCGACTCCAACACCATAGCACCATGGCGGTAGCGCACATAGGCATTGCTTGGCAGACTGCCACTTGCACAGAACACCACAACCTGTCCTGGAGTATAACAAGCCTTGTCGGTTGTCATCTCCACCGACAGTTGTGAAGAGATGGTTGCAGCATGGCTCATCATCGCAAAGACGAATGGCAGAGCCAAAGAAAAGCCATACTTGCAACCCAAACGCAAGAGAATAAACTTTCTCTTCATCATTATTTCTCAAAAATACTGATGGCATAACCACCACCTGCACCAGCCTTCAACTTGAGTACAGATTTATTGGTAACCACACGCTTCGTAATGACGTATGACTGCTGGTTAGCCTTATAACTTGCATCCTTGCCATCGGCATAGATGGTTGCCACATACTTCTTGCCTGGGGTAAGGAAATCAAGTTTCAAGTTGGAAAGGTGAGCCGTCTCACCTACAGTACAACCAACAAACCAATTACCTGTGCCCTTAGCCTTACGAGCAACTGTAATATACTGACCAGGCTCAGCCTCCAAGTAACGGCTCTCATCCCAGTCGATAGCCACATCCTTGATGAATTGGAAAGCATCTGCATACTTCTCGTAATTCTCAGGAATGTCTGCTGCCATCTGGAGAGGACTGTACATAGTCACGTATAAAGCCAATTGGCGAGCCAATGTAGAGTTGATATGATGATGCTTATTAGGGTCAATCTTGTTCATGTCACCCTCCAAGATGCCAGGAGTATAATCCATTGGACCACCCTGCAAACGAGTAAATGGCAATACTGTGGTGTGGAATGCCTTGTTACCCGCAAAAGACTCATACTCTGTACCACGAGCCGACTCGTTTCCGATGAGGTTTGGATAGGTACGGCAAAGACCTGTAGGACGGACAGCCTCGTGTGCATTTACCATGATGTGGTGTTTGGCCGCCTCGGTAACGCAATAGAGGTAGTGATTATTGAGCCATTGTCCATAGTGATGCTCGCCACGTGGAATAATGTTGCCCACATAACCGCTCTTTACAGAATTGTATCCATATTTGTTCATCAAGTTATAGGCAGCCTCCAAATGACGCTCATAATTACGCACAGAAGCTG
>CAVBFV010000273.1:0-4245 GCA_963594575.1 Lachnospiraceae bacterium
ATAATCTCATAATCTGTTCTTTTTATAGATTCTTTTGGCAAAGATACGACTTTTTGTAATATCTTCCAAGTTTTTTTGCCAAAATCTATTATTTTGATGATATTTTGGACGATTCTTTCAGTTTGTCTCATGAAAAAATAGTTATTTTGCAAACGGAACTTAACATAAACTTATTTAAACATAAACGAAATGAAATGTATTAAACCCATTTGGCTGGTAGTTTGGATTCTGCCATTGCTCCTATTCACATTGAATAGTTGTAGTTCTTCTAGTGATTCTCCTGATAGTCCAGAGAATTCTAAGCCTTCTGAAGTGAAGGTGATGGATAAATCACAGATTGCAAACTATGATAAGTATTATTGCCCAGGAACATGGAATGAAGGATTTGAAAAGGGACCTGATTACATGCTCCGAAGCGACGCCAGATGGTCGTGGTGGAGAATGAAGCAGAGCGAGCACTTCTTCGTGTTCTGGGAGCCTGGCTTTGGAGATGATCCTAATGCTGAATCTGTACCGGAGGCTTTGCGAGTGGATATTGATGACTTGTTGCAGAAGGCTGAGCAGTTCTATAAGACCAATGTAGAGAAACTCGGAATGGCAACTGTCGGACAGGGAAAATCGGTTCTTGATAATCATAAGATGCAGATTTATCTCCTTTATCAGACAGAATGGCTTGCCACAGGTTCAGGCTATGATGACAAGATTGGTGCCCTTTGGGTAAATCCATCTACCTGCAAGCCGGTTGGTTCCACCATCGGTCATGAGATAGGACACTCTTTCCAATATCAGGTTTCTGCCGACAAGCTCTTCACGGGTGAGGTGCAGACAATGGATAATGGTGTTGTGCCTGCCGGTTTCCGTTATGGCTTTGGTGAAAATGGTGCTGGCGGTTGTGCTTATTGGGAACAATGTGCCCAGTGGCAGTCGTTCCAGGATTATCCTAACGAGTGTTTCGACCAGGAAGCTCATTATGCTGTTTGGCTCAAGAATCATCATCGCCACTTCAACCATGAGTTCATGCGTTATGCAAGCTACTGGTTCCAGTATTGGTTTACAGAGAAACATGGTATAGAGTCATACGCCCGTATCTGGAAAGAGAGCAAATATCCTGAGGATCCTCTCCAGACTTATATGCGCATCTATTGCAACAATAGTCTTGATGCACTCTACAAGGATTTGTATGAGTATAGTGCTCATTGTGCTGATTATGATTTCAAGGCTGTGCATCAGTATAAGAAGGAGGCTGCCATCAATTACTCAACCAAGTTGTATAAGAACGATGGCTACTATCAGGTGGCTTATACTAACTGTCCTGGTACAACAGGTTTCAATCTCATTCCGCTGAATGTTCCTGCTTCAGGCAAGGTAAGTGCTACGCTTGAGGGGTTGGCTCCTGGCTCTGCTTTGGCAGCTGCTGATCCTGGTACTGTGGTAGATGGAGATGGTAATGCCAAGAGTACTGTGACCAAGTATAATTCACAGAGCAATACTCAGCAGAATTATCGTTATGGTTTTGTGGCAATCACCAAGGATGGCAAGTCGCATTATGGCGAGATGCATAGCGGCAAGAAAGGCACAGCAACCTACGAAGTTCCTGCCAATACCGAGCGTTTGTACCTCTGTGTGCTGGCTGCTCCTGATAAGTATAATCGCAATGCCTGGGATGATGATGAGACCAATGATGAGCAATGGCCTTATCGTGTGAAGTTCTCGGGTACAGACTTGCTCGGCAACGTGACGATACCTGAAGGCGACCCTACTGATTTGGAGACTTCACTTGAGGTAAGTCTTGACGCAAGCAGCGAAAGCTATCCTCTGCATACCTTCAATCTCTTGAATGATGGTGTCATGGAGAAGATGGCAAAGGCATTCAAGTTGCAGCCTTCTGAGATTGCAAGTGCTACATTGGAGGCTGGCGATGTGAAAGCTGAGGGCTTTACGGGTCCTGCTGATGGTAAGGTGGCTGTGGGCTTGACAAACCCTGATGGTTCAGTATCTTATGCATACTCTGCCAATGGAATCGGCTTCTGGATTGCAGAAGATGGTTCTGCCGGTGTTTGGGGAGACGGAACGAAAATCTACTTCGAATATGATACCGGTGGCTACGCCCTGACTGTGGGGCATAAGCCTGGTGCTTCTGAAAAGGGCAAGACTTATACCATCAAACCAACGATGGTATATAATAAAGGTGGCAAGCTCCATAAGGCTGTTATTACTATCAAGATGAAATTCTAAGGTGTTATAATAAAACCGCCCGATAGCATTGTCGCTATCGGGCGGTTCTGTATATAATGATATACAACTATATCGTGTCAATCTCATCAGGCAATGATAATAAATCGTAATACATTAGTCGGGTATTCAAGGGAAGACGACCTACGCCAATTCCCATATATTTAGCCTCTAATCTTTCGTCTTCCAACAGAAACTTAAAGCCATTTTTAAGATAATAATGTATGGTTGCTTCGCTGTTATAAGCATCTACAATGATGAACCGGCAACCAGTTTTGTTGTCTGTTCTAAACCACAGTTTGATGAAGTCCATAACAGCGGTGCCAATACCTTTCCCTGCAAAATCCTTGCTGGTTGCTAATCTACCTATTAAGACAGCTGGAAATCTGCGAAGTCTTTTTTCTTCAAGCTCAGTTTGTTTTAAAAAGAGGTTTTTTGCTTCTTCATTAAGCTTGTTGGTCATTCTGATGCTATCATTAGAAACAGTAAAAGCAGCAACTATAATTTGGGGATTCTCTTTTTGACAGAAGAGGTAAGTTTTTCCTAAAAGACGTTTGGCATAAAGCACGGCATCATTAGCAAAGAAGTCATTGAGGTCTTTGTTAGCACATTCAAATGACTCACACACTGCGAGTCTTTTGGCATCTATGACTACTAAGTCACACATGTCCAATAACTCGTCTTGTGTCATGCTAAATTTTGTTCACGTAAATACTGTCTCAAGCGGATGACATCATTTCTTGAGAATTTCTTGTCTGTTCCAGGATGAGCTTCAACCCATTCTGCCTGTTCTATAAACTTCCTTGCCTCTTCACCTTGAAGGGTAGGAATAACTCTGATTGGTGTTGCCATATAGTTAATCTTTAAAAATCACTTTGCAAAGATACATTATTTTCTGGTATCTTCCAAGTATTTTTGCGTAAATCTATTATTTTAATGGTATTTTGGTCGATTCTTTCAGTTAGTCTCATGAAAAAATAGTTATTTTGCAAGCGTTTAATACCCTATAACTCATTACTTAAACAGTCATACTTCCACGTTTATTTGGTTTGAATATCTTGATTTGTGCGGTTGCTGGCATATGCCGACAGCTTTGCTGCCATTTGCCAGCAACGTTGCTGGCATATGCCGACAACCTTGCTGGCATATGCCAGCAATCACACAACCCTAGTTCTTTAAGGTGTTAGATTAGTCTTCTCTCATCATATCAGCTATGTGTTTTAGCCTTTTAAGAATACTAAAGAAAGCATTCTTTCATCAAAATGATAAAGAAATACGATATTTGTATCATTTTAGACGATATTGCGAGTGTTTTTGCAAGATTATCTGTACTTTTGTGGCGAAATATACATAACGCAAAAATCATAACCGAAATGAAACGAATCTTTTTATCGCTGATACTCACAGCGGCAACCTTGCCTTGGGCTACTGCAGCCCTGGCGCAGCAGGATCCATCCGAGGCTCTTGCCACCAGACCCGTAAATCCTGTTTCTGCACCACAGAAACTCATCTTCGTACCGGATTCCCTGAAACCCTATGATTTCAACAAGGATGAGGAGAGATGGTGCTGGCGACATAGCGCACAGACCCAGAATATTGTGTATTTCTGGGAAAAGCCATTCGGGGACAATCCGCAGAATCCTCCTTCGCTTGAAGGTAAGCCGATGAAATTCGACCTGGGTAATCTGCAGACTCAGGTTGAATGGTTCTATCGTTTCTTCCGCGACACCCTGAAGTTCTCTCTGCCGGGCAGCATCTGCGACCAATATAAGATGATGGTGATGGTAAACTATTCGCTGGAAGGAACTGCTTACGGCGGAACTTATGATGACTTTATCGGAGCACTCTGGGTAACGCCTAACCGTATTCAAGATAAGAAACTCAATTGTTTGGCGCACGAACTGGGACACAGTTTCCAGCTTCAGATTATGGCAGACAAGACGGGCGAAGCCTGGGGAGGAAGCGGCTTCTTCGAGATGACATCCCAATGGATGCTCTGGAGAGTGAATCCCG
>CAVBFV010000274.1:0-4173 GCA_963594575.1 Lachnospiraceae bacterium
GCTTCTTGTACTACTTGTCTGTTTATGTAAAATCTTTCAAAGAACTCTTTCTTTAATCGCTAAGAGAAAGTGCATTTCTCAAAAGCGAGTGCAAAAGTACTAACTATTTTCGAAATAGCCAAATCTTTTCGCAAAAAAGTTGCTTTTTCAGCTGATTTTTAACATCTATAAAGATTTTAAGATGCTTCAAGCATATAAACTCATTATTATATACATGCCCACCCAAGCCTGCGTGTGCGGGCGCACACCTACAAGCGCATTAATAATATTGTACTCATATTCCAAGACCGAAAAAGCCAGGATTCAACCAATAAGTATTATGCGGAGAGTATATCTATCAAAGAGGAATATTACCATACGAAGAAGAATATTATCGAAGAAAAGGGAGAAACTCTAAAAAACATTTTGTCAATTGAAAAAAATATAGTACCTTTGCACAGGTTTTAACGGATAACAAGATTAATTACATATATTTTAAAACTTTCAAATGAAGGCATTAGCAATTAAGTCGAGTTTGTTTTCCTGTTTAAAGACATACAACAAGAAAACATTCATGTCTGACCTCATGGCAGGTATCATCGTTGGTATCGTAGCCCTGCCTCTGGCCATCGCATTCGGTATCGCTTCTGGCGTGACCCCTGAAAAGGGTATCATCACCGCCATTGTAGCAGGTCTCATCATCTCCATCTTCGGTGGAAGCAAAGTGCAGATTGGTGGTCCTACGGGAGCATTCATCGTTATCATCTATGGCATTATCCAGAAATATGGCATGGAAGGTTTGACGATAGCGACACTGATGGCTGGTCTGTTCCTGGTTCTCTTCGGACTTCTCCGCCTTGGAACCATCATCAAGTACATCCCTTACCCTATCGTTGTGGGATTTACCAGTGGTATCGCCGTAACCATCTTCACGACCCAGATCAAGGATCTCTTTGGATTGACGTTGACTTCAAATCCTTCTGATTTTCTGGAGAAATGGGGCGTCTACTTCCAGAGCTTTGACACCATAGATCCTTGGTGTGCCCTTATCGGAGTTGTAAGCGTAGTGGTTATCGCCATCACCCCTAAGTTCAGCAAGAAGATTCCGGGCTCTCTTATTGCCATCATCCTGATGACCGTTGTAGCCTTACTGCTCAAGCAGTTTGCCGGCGTTGAGAGTATCGAGACCATCGGCGACCGCTTCTCTATCAGCAACGAACTGCCTGCAGCTCAGGTACCAGCCATGAATTGGGAGACCATCAAGAGTCTTGTATCACCAGCTATTACCATCGCCATCCTGGGAGCCATTGAGAGTTTGCTTTCAGCAACTGTTGCCGATGGTGTAATCAGCGATCATCACGACAGTAACACCGAGTTGGTAGCTCAGGGTTTAGCCAATATAGCCTCTCCCCTCTTTGGCGGTATTCCTGCAACAGGTGCCATTGCCCGCACAATGACCAATATCAATAATGGCGGTAAGACTCCTATTGCAGGCATCATCCACGCCATAGTTCTGCTGCTCATCTTCCTCTTTCTGATACCTCTTGCCCAGTACATTCCTATGGCTTGTCTTGCCGGTGTATTGGTAGTTGTATCTTACGGAATGAGCGGATGGAGAAGTTTCCTGGCATTGATGAAGAATCCGAAGAGCGATGTAACCGTACTTCTGATTACCTTCTTCCTCACCATCATCTTCGATTTGACAGTAGCCATTGAGGTGGGTCTGATTATCGCCTGTCTGCTCTTCATGAAGCGAATGAGCGAAACCACCGACGTGACAGCTATTACCGATGATGAGATTGACTTGAACAAGGAGTTTGACTTCCTTTCTACCAACCTGGAGCACTATACGATTCCGAAGGGCGTAGAGGTATACGAAATCAATGGTCCTTTCTTCTTCGGAGCCGGTAACAAGTTTGAGGAAGTGATGGCAGCTTTCGGTGACCGTCCACTGGTACGCGTCATCCGTATGCGCAAGGTTCCATTTGTTGATTCAACCGGTATCCACAACCTCACCAACCTCTGCGAGATGAGCCAGAAGGAGGACATTCAGGTTGTACTCTCCGGTGTTTGCGAGAAGGTAAACGCCCAGTTGGAAAAGGCTGGTTTCTACAATATTCTTGGCAAGGATAATATCACAGATCACATCAGCAAGGCTCTGAAACGTGCTGAAGAGATTATTGAGAAGAAAACTGTTAATAGTTAATAGTTTACAGTTAACATTTTACTGATTGTAGACCATCAAATAAAAAAGATGCATTGCTGAATATACCAGTAATGCATCTTTTTTTATTGTCATCAAGTAACTGTTAACTATAAACTATTACAAAACTTTTCCCAGAAACTCCTGTAGTCTTGGCGATTTCGGATGGTTGAATATTTGCTCAGGACTTCCGTCTTCCGTGATATAGCCGTCACTGAAGAAGAGAACACGGTTGGCCACTTCTCTTGCAAATCCCATCTCGTGGGTCACCACCACCATCGTCATTCCTTCGGCAGCAACATCTTTCATCAGCTGCAGCACCTCGCCCACCATTTCCGGATCGAGAGCCGAAGTCGGCTCATCAAAGAGGATTACCTCAGGATTCATCGCTAAGGCACGGGCGATAGCTACGCGCTGTTTCTGTCCGCCCGACAGACTGTCGGGATAACTGTCGGCCTTATCCAGCAGTCCGATGCGGGTCAGGAGTTCCGTTGCTTTTTCATCAGCCTCTTCCTTCGTCATCTTACCCAATTCTACCGGAGCCAGCATGATGTTGCGGCGTATGGTCATATTAGGGAAGAGATTGAACTGCTGGAATACCATACCAACTCTCTGGCGCATTCGGTTGATATCAACATCGCTTGATGTGATATCCATATCATCGATAAAGATTTTACCCTCGGTAGGTTCTTCCAGAAGGTTGATGGAACGCAGGAAGGTACTCTTGCCACAACCCGACGGACCGATGATGGCAACCACCTCACCCTGTCTCACCGAGGTGGTAATGCCTTTCAGCACCTCGTTGTCGCCGAAGCGTTTACGAAGTCCTTCTATCTTGATTATTTCGTTCATTTTATCCATTGTTTATTTCCTTTCGCTCTTTCTCAGTCTTTTCTCCAACTTTCTTACGCCTGCGTTCAGTCCGAGAACGAGGATAAGATAGATGCAGGCAACTACGCCCAGCGGCAGCATCGCCTCGTAAGTAATGCTTCGGATGATATCGGAGCCCTTGGTCAAATCTACCAGTCCGATATAACCGCTGATAGAGGTTTCCTTGAGCAGAGTGATAAGCTCGTTACCCATAGCCGGAAGCACATTCTTGAAGGCTTGCGGAAGGATGATGAGACGCATCGTCTTGCCATACGAAAGACCGAGACTTCTACCCGCTTCCATCTGACCATTATCCACCGACATGATGCCCGAACGGATTACCTCGGCAATATAGGCAGCCGAGTTTAAGCCGAAGGCGATGACGGCAACGAAAATCTTGTTGACATCCGCCGATGCAAACACCACGTAATAGATGATGAGCAACTGCACCATGGTTGGCGTGCCTCGCATGATGGTAAGATACAGCTGGCAGAGCATATTCGGAATCTTCCAGTCGCCCTTACGCTCGTGGCGGGCACGGACGATAGCGATCAGCGTTCCGAGTATCACGGAAAGGATGATGGCGAAGAAGGTGATGATGAGCGTATTGCCCAAGCCCTGCAACAGATACTGATAACGGTTATCGTCAATAAAGCAGGATTTAAACTTATCTATTACTCCCGGCTGCTTAGCAACCGCTTTTGCTTCTCCGGAATTCACCATGATTACCTGTCGCACATCGGCATAGGAATCCGTAAATCCGATATTTTTCTCCCGTTCAGGAGTAACCGTGATGCCGGCAATACCAGCATCTGCCTTACCAGCCTGTACAGAGGTGATGATGGCATCAAACTCCATATCGAGAATCTCGACATCCACACCCATCACATCGCCGATGGCATTTGCCACATCTACATCGATGCCCACAATCTTGCCATTCTGATAATATTCGAAAGGTTCGAAGGTAGCGTTGGTGGCAAAGCGCAGACTCGTCTTCAAGCCGAGTTTCTGCAGCGCTTCCGGACTCAGTTTCTTCACATCCGAAGTCTTTGGCGTATAAGCCACCGCTATGCCCCGTTCCAGATGGCGGTTGACGATGGAATCGATGACGCCATTCTCTT
>CAVBFV010000275.1:0-4137 GCA_963594575.1 Lachnospiraceae bacterium
ACGGAAAATGGAGATTTCTTCGTATCTTTGCACACATATTTTGTAAGATTATGAAAAAACTGTATATTCTTTTGTGTGGGGCAACGGCGGCCCTACTGATGGCGGCATGCCAGGGAGGAAAGACGGCTGCTGCTGATGCGGAGGCTGGCGATACCCTGGAGATGAAGTACGCCAAGTTGCTCACCATCGTGAAGCATGGCGATGGGGAAGAGTGTTCCGATGCTGCAGAAGGCATTGATTATCAGTATGCTGAGGCTATCATCGCCAACCCCTGGAAGGCGGGAACGATTCTGCATCGCTACATCCTGATTCCGAAGGGAAAGGAGGGGGATAAGACGGTGGCGATGCTTGCCAGAAGGCGCAGCACGGGAGCGAGATGCACTACCGATACCGTGCGCACACCGCTGGAGAGCAACCTCGTATTCACCGCCCCTCACTGCCAGCTCCTCACCGAGCTGGGCTGCCAGAATGCCATCACGGGCGTGTGCGACAAGGACTATATCAATATCCCTGACATCAAGAGTAGGGCGCAGGCTGATGCCAAGGTAGCCCATCCTATCATGGACTGCGGCTCCAGCATGCAGCCGGATATCGAGCGCATCATCGCCCTCCATCCTGAGGCTCTGCTCATCTCGCCCTTCGAGAACAGCGGCGGATATGGCAAGCTAGACAAGCTCCGCATCCCTGTCATCGAGACAGCCGACTATATGGAGACCTCGCCTCTGGGCAGGGCGGAATGGATCAAGCTATATGGCTTGCTATTGGGTAGTTCGAAGGCAGATTCCTTGTTCTCTGCCATCGAGAAGGAGTATCTCCAGCTGAAGGCGGAGGCTGCGAAGTTGCCACTGGGTCTCTCCATCCTCACCGAGCGCAAGACGGGCAATGTATGGTATGTGCCGGGCGGCAAGAGCACCATGGGCATCCTGCTGCGTGATGCCCATGCCCGCTACATCTTCGCCGACGACACCCACAGCGGCAGCCTCTCCATGAGCCCCGAACAGATCATCGCCAAGGGCAACCAGGTGGATGTCTGGGCTTTCAAATACTTCGGCGGAAATGCTTTAACCAAGCAGGATCTTCTAGCTGAATATCAGGGTTATCAGGCTCTGAAAGCATTCCAGACGGGCACCGTCTACGAGACCGATACCAGCTGTGAGCCATACTTCGAACTCACCAGTTTCCATCCCGAGATATTGCTCCGAGAGTTCATCGTCCTCTCGCATCCAGAAGCAGGAGATAAGTTTGGCAAACTCAGATTCTATAAGAAATATTAATGAAGAAGACAACGATTATATCCATTACGTTGGTGCTAGCGATAGTAGCCTTGTTCTTTGCCAACCTGGCGTGGGGTAGCGTGAGCATTCCATTGAGGGAGGTGCTGAGCATATTGGCGCACCCAGGGGTAGATATGACCCCGGCAGACTCCTATTATCCCAATGAGACCATCGAGTCGATGAGTTATTACATCGTGATGGAATCCCGTTTGCCCAATGCCATCACAGCCCTCTTGGCAGGCGCAGCCCTCGCCACGAGCGGACTCTTGCTGCAAACTGCCTTCCGCAATCCCCTGGCGGGGCCTGACGTGTTCGGCATCAGCAGCGGAGCAGCACTGGCTGTGGCGGTGGTGATGCTCGCCTTCGGCGGCAATATCTCTATCGCAGGCTTCAGCATCGGCGGCTTCTTGTCATTGGACGGACTCACCATCGGTGGCTTCCTAGCCATCCTCATCTCCGCCTTCGCTGGAGCCATGCTGGTGATGGGCATCATCACTCTCTTCTCGGCGATGGTGCGCAATCAAGTGGTGCTCCTCATCATCGGTATCATGGTGGGCTATTTGGCGAGCAGCGGCATCTCCCTGCTCAATTTCTTCAGCTCGGCAGAGGGCATGAAGTCGTACATGATATGGGGCATGGGCAACATGGGCAACGTGTCGATGGCAGAAGTGCCTTACTTCGCCACGGTCACCCTCATCGGCCTGCTGCTCTCGCTCCTGCTGGTAAAGCCTCTCAATGCCCTGCTCTTGGGCGAGCAATACGCCGAGAACCTGGGTTTCAACATTCGCCGATTGCGCATCCTGCTCCTAGTGGTTACAGGTCTCCTGACAGCCGTGGTCACCGCCTTCTGCGGTCCCATCGCCTTCATCGGCCTGGCCACGCCCCACATCGTGCGCCTCCTGATCCGTACTGACAATCATCGTCAGCTCCTGCCTCTCACCATGCTCATGGGCTCCGCCATCGCCCTGCTCTGCAATGCCCTCTGCGTATTGCCAGCAGGAGGCGGCATCATCCCGCTCAATGCCGTGACCCCGCTCTTCGGAGCCCCCGTCATCATTTATGTTTTGGTGAAAAAGAGATAGGGAAAAAGTCAGAGTTTTGCTTAGTTTTTTGCTGGGCTCAACTGTATAGATAGTGTATGAAACAGGAAAAGAATATAGAACGAATGTTTCGTCAGCATTATGAGAAAATGTATAATCTGGCCAGGTGTATCCTAAGCGCGTGAAGGAGAGGGGCAAAGCTGTATGATGAGTTAAGAATGCTAAAAAATAATCATGGGTAATGTGTTTACTCATCTATTCTTTGTATCTTTGCAAAGTAGAATTGAGTAATTCGTGACAAAGAATTGAGTAATTCGTTATAAAGAATAGAGTTGTTTAATATTACAAATTAAAGAATATGGGTGAGTATAGAAGACCACATTACAACTTGATGTTGAGTAGGTTGAGCGAAAGACGTAAGTGTATATTTGTTTTGGCAGGACCAAGACAGGTTGGCAAATCAACAGTTATGGCGCAAATAGCAGAGACTATTGATAAGGTAGTATTTCAATTTAATGCTGATTCTGTAAATGAAGAAGATTCGGATTGGATTCGACGTTCTTGGGAGTCTGTTCGAAGCCGAATGGATATTCAGCATTTGCAAGAAGCTGTTCTTGTAATAGACGAGATACAGAAAATACGCAGATGGAGTGAATATGTGAAGAGAGAGTGGGATGCCGATACCCTAAATCATGTAAACCTGAAAGTCGTATTGCTGGGTTCGTCTCGCTTGCTTTTGCGCAAAGGGCTAACCGAGTCTTTAGCTGGTAGATTCGAGTTGATTCGTATGGGGCATTGGACTTTTCCGGAAATGAAAGCTGCCTTCGGGTTATCACTCCAACAATGGATTTATTTTGGAGGTTATCCAGGCTCGGTGGATTATATAGGGGATTTTAGGCGTTGGAGGAAATATGTCAAGGATTCTCTTGTGGCACCTGCCATTGAAAAGGATGTTCTCTTGACTTCGAATATTTACAAGCCTTCACTCATGTCACAGCTTTTTGAGGTAGGTTGTTCTTATTCTGGTGAGTTGTTGTCACTCACCAAAATGCTTGGACAATTGCAAGATGCAGGCAATGTCACGACTTTGTCTTCTTATCTCGAAATATTGAAGCAAGCCAACTTGCTTTGCGGACTTCAAAAGTTTGCATGCGATGAGGCTCGTAAGAGACAGTCTATCCCAAAGTTTACAGTGTTTAACAATGCTTTGTTCACGGCATATCGCGGTAAGGGGTTTGACAAAGATTATGTTGACCCAATGATTTGGGGCAGATGGGTGGAATCGGCAGTGGGTACTTGTCTTCTCGATTTTGTGGAGGACAATGACTGTCATCTCTATTATTGGCGAGATCATAATAATGAGGTGGATTATATCCTGGAGTCACAAGGAGATTTCGTTGCCATAGAGGTTAAGAGTGGAAAGAGAGGCATGAATAGTGGTATTCCTATGTTTCAAGAGAAATTCCATCCTCTAAAATCAATCGTTGTTGGCACCGATGGTATTCCATTTGAAGAATTCTTCTGTATGGATATCATGCAATTGTTTGAATAAAAATTGGAAAATCATCTATCGATATGATGCGGAATACGATAGAATTATTCTTGTTGACTTATGGAATATGAGACGAAATCCCAAGTACCTGATTAGGCAGTTCAGAAGAAAACTATAAGAAAAAGTAAACAGCCAACTTTCAATTGGGATATTGAAGGTTGGCTGTCTTCATTTAAGAAATGCAGATTTTTAAAGTAGCATTCTTACTTATTCACCACATTAATCGGATTGCCCTCGAGAAATGCCTTTACGTTGGCGGCTACCTGCTTGT
>CAVBFV010000276.1:0-4134 GCA_963594575.1 Lachnospiraceae bacterium
GAAATGGGTAAGTTCTTCCCTGACAAGGCGAAGGTGAGCATACCTTTATATTATAGTGTCACCAAGGAGAAGACCACTCCTAAGTATAATCCGCTGGATACCGATATGGAATTGAAGGATGCCCTCGATGCCGCCGGATCCAAGCATGAGCGCGATTCTATCGAGAATATCGCTGCCACCAAGATTACGCAGACCAACTTCTCCATCTCGAATGCCCGGGTGGGTATCGCTACCAAGCGCCATCCGATGCCATACGATCCAGCCAACTTCTCATTCACCTACAGTCACCAGCATCAGTATACTACGGGTGAAACGACGATGTATGAGCGCAAGGACAACTGGCGCGGAGCCTTGGATTATTCTTGGAGCCCGGTTTATAAGGCTTGGGAACCATTCAAGGGACTGAAGAACAAGAGTAAGTGGCTCGACATTCTGAAACGTTTCGGACTGAACTGGCTGCCGCAGAACATAGCCTTCAATACCGAGATGACGCGCGACTACTACGAGTTGCAGGAGCGCGATATGGAAACCCTGATGAATGGATCTGCCGGAGTAGACTCCAAGTTGCCGCTCACCTTCAGTGAACAGTTCCTCTGGAACCGTGAGTTCTCCATCAACTGGGATCTGACCAAGAACCTGCACATGAACTTCCAGAGTGCTACCCATGCACAGATAGAGGAACCATATACACCGGTCAACAAGGATCTTTATGCCGACCAGTATCATGCCTGGAAGGACTCCGTATGGACCAGCATCCGCCACTGGGGTGCACCGCTCGACTACAGTCAGAATTTCCAGGCATCCTACAAGGTGCCTCTCAATCTGCTGCCTGTCTTCGACTGGGTGAACAGCGATGTCTCTTATAATGCCAACTATTCTTGGGAGCGCGGTACAGAGGATGAGGAGGGTAACTCGTATGGAAACACCATCAATACCCAGCGCGAACTGACATTGAACGGTAACTTCAACCTGGTGAAACTCTACAACCATGTGCCTTTCCTGAAGAAGGTAAACGATAAGTTTGACCGTACCCAGAGTAGGGCACAGATGCAGCGCAAGAAGCAGGAAAAAAAGAAAAAGAAGCAGGAAGCAAAGGAACAGGCGGCTGATCCGAAGAAGGCGCTGCCTAAGAACAAGCGTGCCTTCGAACGGGAAATCAACCTCCTGCCTGATACCACATTCAAGATACGCCACGGCAAGAATACCAAGCGACTGATTGTGAATGCCAAGACGGAAGACGGCAAAGTGTTCCCGCTTAAATATAAAAAGGTGGATAATAACCAGATCAGAATCATCTCAAAGGTAGATACTGCCATGAAGGTGAAACTCTCCGTACTGGCTAAGGAACCGCTTGATGATAAGAAATGGTATAAGGGATTGCAGTTGGCTAGTCGTCTGGCAATGATGGTGCGCAATGTGAGCATCAACTATCGCAGCAGCTATCAGCTCACCCTGCCGGGCTTCTTGCCTAGTGTGGGGGATGCCTTCGGACAGAAGAAGGTGGGACAGATGGCACCGGGTCTTGACTTCGCCTTCGGTATGGTTGGCGACGATTATATCGAGAAGGCTAGAAACAACGACTGGCTGCTCTGCAACGACAGTATCGCAACACCAGCCACTACCAGCAGAACGGATAATCTTACGTTGCGTGCCACCCTGGAGCCTGTCAAGGATTTCAAGATTGATCTCTCAGCTACACGTACCAAGACCACGCAGAAGAGCATACAGTATATGTATGAAGGAACGCCAACCACCCAGAGTGGAGCCTTCCAGATGACTACCATCTCGCTGGGTTCGGCTTTCGAGGGAATGGGCAATGCCAATTCGGGGTATCGCAGTAAGACCTTCGAGAAGTTTGTCAACTCGCTGGCTGGTTTCAGAGATAGGGTAGAGGCTCAGTATGCAGGTACCGTTTATCCGACTGGTTCGGCTTTGGCTGGCGGCAAGTTTGATGCTTCCCGCACACCGGTTAACCAGTATAGCAGCGATGTCATGATTCCTGCCTTCCTCAAGGCTTATACCTCGATGGGTGGCAATTCGCTCTCGGTATTCCCGGCATTGAGTCGGATGTTGCCAAACTGGACCATCCGTTATAGTGGACTGGGACGTCTGCCTTGGTTCAACGAGCACTTCAAGAGTATCAACATCAACCACTCTTACAAAAGCGTCTTTGCGGTAGGCAGCTACAATAGTTACAGCACTTTCCAGGAGTATATGAACGGTCTCGGCTTCGTGAGTGATGCCACTACGGGCAATCCATCTCCAAGCAGCATGTTCAACATCTCGCAGGTAAGTATCAACGAGTCGTTCTCGCCATTATTGGGTATGGATGTCACATTCAACAATAATATGACAGTGAAGGCAGAATATCGCCAGACCCGTGTGTTGAACCTCAGTATGACGAGTGTGCAGCTGAACGAGGCATTGAGTAAGGACTGGGTAATCGGTATGGGTTACCGCATCAACAACTTCGATGTTTTCGGCTGGGGTGCCAAGGCATCCCGTTCCAAGTCGAAGGGCGGCAACAAGAATGCAGCCAATAAGAATGCGTCGACCACCAAGACGGTTCAGAATGGTACCAACCATGACCTGAATCTACGTCTTGATTTCAGTTTCCGCAAGCAGGCAGCCATCGTTCGTGATATTGCCTCAATGGTAAGCAGTGCCAGCAGCGGCAACAATGCTCTGAAACTGAGTTTCTCTGCCGATTATACCTTCAGCAAACTCCTTACCATGAGTTTCTATTATGACCGTCAGACTAACACCCCGCTCCTGTCGAGCAGCAGTTATCCTACCACCACACAGGATTTCGGCCTGAGCATCAAGTTCTCGCTGACGAGATAAAAAGAAAATTCACCAGAACCAATAGGTAGAAAGAAAAATTCTCTAATTCTCAAATTTTTGAAAATAAAAAAGCTCGGATGCATCACAAGCATCCGAGCTTTTTAATATTCTGATAATTCTCGATTACTTCTTGTCGTAAGCGTGTACAGGGTAGTCGATGGTATAGTGGAGACCACGGCTCTCCTTGCGTTCTATCGCCATGCGGGTGATGAGATAACCCACGTTAATCATGTTGCGGAGCTCGCAGAGTTCCTTGCTTACCTTTACACGCTTGAAGAGGTTTTCTGTCTCTTCGTAGAGAAGATCGAGACGGTCCCATGCTCGCTTCAGACGGAGGTCACTGCGCACGATACCTACATAGTTGCTCATGCATTCGCCCACCTCTTTCACGCTCTGTGTAATCAGCACCTTCTCTTCGTTGGTCAAAGTACCTTCATCGTTCCATGCTGGTACCTTCTCGTTGAAGTCGTATTCATCTACATGTTCAATACTGTGCTTGGCAGCAGTCTCGGCATAAACCACAGCCTCGATGAGCGAGTTGCTGGCAAGACGGTTACCGCCATGCAGACCGGTGCATGAACACTCACCCAGGGCATAGAGACGGTTGATGCTTGAACAGCCGTTCAAATCTACCTTGATACCACCACACATATAGTGAGCAGCAGGACGAACAGGGATATACTCCTTGGTGATGTCGATGCCGATGCTCAGACACTTGGCGTAGATATTAGGGAAGTGACGCTTGGTCTCCTCTGGATTCTTATGGGTTACATCGAGACAGACATGATCCAATCCGTGAATCTTCATCTCTTTATCGATGGCACGAGCCACGATGTCACGAGGAGCCAGACTCAATCGCTTATCATATTTCTCCATGAAACTTTCGCCGTTAGGCAGACGCAAGATGCCACCGTATCCACGCATCGCCTCGGTGATGAGGAAGGCAGGATGGGTTTCGCCCGGATGATAAAGAGCGGTTGGGTGGAACTGGACAAACTCCATGTCGGCTACAGTTCCCTTGGCACGGTATACCATCGCCTCGCCATCACCCGTAGCGATGACAGGGTTGGTGGTAGTCTGATAAACGGCACCACATCCGCCGGTACACATCACGGTTACTTTGCTCAGATAGGTATCCACCTTCTGGGTATCAGGATTCAATACGTATGCACCATAACAGTTGATATAAGGAGTGCGGCGAGTAACACGGGCACCCAAGTGGTGCTGAGTGATAATCTCCACGGCGAAATGATTTTCCTTGATATCGATATCCGGACAGTTGCGCACAGC
>CAVBFV010000277.1:0-4078 GCA_963594575.1 Lachnospiraceae bacterium
TTTCAGACTTACAAAGCTATATGCTTAATCCCCCAGGTTTATCGGGTGAGCCCTAAAACCACTGATTCATGGTATTTTTCTATCATTACATGTCGAAAAACTCAAAAACCTTTGGTAGTTTCAAGTTTTCTGTTTATCTTTGCAACCGATAAAGCAATAATTTATATGAGCTAGAGAAATCATTCTCTCAAGAATTATCTGAAAAGAAAGAGAAACGATTCTCCAGATTACAAAAGGAAAAGAAAGTTCAAGATATGAAACAGTCAAGATTTATAGTAGCCGCTCTATCAATGAGTTGCATCACTACCCTCTCCTCCTGCTTCAAGGAAGAACCACTCAATGCCGAATGCGACATCGAGCAGGCATACATACATGCAGACAACAAGATTTTATTGAACTTATTGTTTACTAATCCATCTGATACATTGGTCAATGTACAGAGTGACCAGACAAACATCGAGTTCACGATGAGACCATTTGCCGCCCTTACCAAACAGGCGCCAATATTCCGCCTCACACCTGGAGCGACCATCTCACCAGAAAGTGGAAGCCTTCAGGATTTCTCAAAAGGGCCTGTAACATATACAGTTACTTCAGAAGACAAGCAATGGAGCCGCACCTATCAGGTAAGCATCAAGAAGGGACAGACCACCATGCCAAACGAGATTGAATTCGAATTTGAAGACGCATATCTCGACAAAGGATACTACAACTGGCAAGAGAACTGGAACGGCAATAAACTCTACATCTGGGCAACAGGAAACTCTGGATTCAAAATGAGTAACAGTTCATCTAAACCGGAAGAATATCCTACCTTGATGATAGAAGATGGACACAGGGGAAAGGGAGTGCAACTCACAACCCGACGCACAAGCAAGATCGCTGATATGGTACACAAGCCTATCGCTGCCGGCAACCTCTTCATCGGACAGTTTGATGCCACCGATGCCCTGCGCGATGCGATGAAGGCAACAAAGTTTGGTCATCCGTTCAGTTTCAGCGCCAAGCCTGCTAAGTTAGAAGGATGGTATAAGTATCAGGCTGGCGAAAAATTCACCGACAAGGATATGAACGAACTGAACCGACATGACTACGGAACCATCTATGCCGTGCTCTACGAGAACATCGATGAAAAGGGAAATGCCGTATTGCTCTACGGAGATAATGTACAGACCAGCAAACAGATAGTAGCACTTGCCCTGGTAGGTGAAACCCATGATGACAACGGAAAAGTTGCTATTGGAAACACACCGGAATGGCATCACTTCAGCGTAGATTTCGAGTATAAGAAAGCCATAGACCCAATCAAGTTGAAGAATGGTGGCTACAGTCTCGCTATAGTCAGTTCATCCAGTTCAGATGGAGCTAACTTCCTGGGTGCCGTAGGTAGTACCCTTTGGATAGACAGTTTCAAGTTGATTGGCAAATAAGCTAAGGAGGAAACTATATAATGAAGAAGATAACAATATTAGCTCTCCTGCTGACATGGGGCACTGCTACATGGGCAGAAGAAAATGAAAATCAGAAGACTGAGGAGCACAAGCAGGTAGAAGAAAGCAAGCGCACCTCGTGGAACAAATATCTCCACGGCTACCAGTATCAGGCTCGCGTGGCGTATAATATAGGAGGCACAGCCCCTATCGGTCTTCCAGCCACCATCCGTACACTACACAGCTATACCCTGCAACCTAACTTCAGTCTGGGTATCGACGCCTATCACCCACTTTCAGGCAAATGGGGATTCGTTGGAGGTCTGCACTTTGAAAACAAGGGCATGAAGATTGATGCAGGCGTAAAAAACTATTATATGAGAATAGTTCGTGGAGGCGAAGAGCTGAAAGGCATATTTACAGGCAACGTGGTTACGAAGGTAGACATGAGTCTCATCACAGTACCATTGCAGGCAACATACGACATTTGCGACAACCTCCGTTTCAAGTTGGGTCCGTATGTTAGCTATGTAACATCAAAGAAGTTTGAGGGCTGGGCATACGATGGTTACCTGCGCCGCCAGGAGGAAGGTCATCCTAAGGGCGATCCTACCGGACAGAAGGTAAAGTTGGGGCATGACGAAGGCGAGCGTGGTGATTACGATTTCAGCGACGACATGCGCAACTGGCAGGTGGGCGTAGATTTCGGAATTGACTGGCGCTTGAACAACCGTTGGGGCATCTGTGCTGATCTGAGCTGGGGCTTAAATGGTATCTTCAAGAAAGATTTCGAGACCATCGAGCAGACGATGTATCCTATCTACGGCAGCGTAGGTATCACGTATCAGCTGAAGTAATATATAATAAAATGTATGCGTACATTATTATATAAATAAATAGAAACAATACAATAATTATTTATTAATACACAAAAAATAGAAGAAAAATGAAAAAGTTTATTTATTTAATGGCCATGGTTTGCACCCTTGGCTTCTTCACTGCTTGTAGCAGCGATGATGACAACAATGAGAAGGAATTTGTACGCAACGAGAAAATTGAAGGCACCTGGAAGGTACAGGAAGCAGGTTTTGATGCAAATGGCAATCCTACAGGTTCAGTTGTATTAAACTGGGAAGGTTCTAATGATGCAACCATTACTATCCCAGGCTTGATAGATGACCCATATCCTGTAAAGGATGCCATCAAAATGGCTCCAATGCTGCTTAACAGCCAGCTCAGAAGCGTTCTGCAGGATGTAACCTTCAATGAGAAGGGTCAGATTTCCGCAACCTACAAGGAAGAGGCTGATGACAAGGACTGGAAGGTAGCTAACAATTACGCTACATACCAGGTAGTTAACAAGAATATGATTACCTTATTCCTGAATACAACCAAGATTACAGAAGACATCGACGATGCTCAGGAGAAGGCAATGATTACTAACATGTTGGATCAGTTTAAGACCGGTATTCCTGTACACGTATCTTATCCAGCAACCAACAAGGTATATTTCTATGTTGACAAGGATTTCGTAGCTCCTATCATCGCAATGCTTTATGCTCAGGTTAACAAGATTCCTAATACAGGTATGGACAAGGAAGATTTGGCACAATTCATGATTTTGAAGTCAGTTGTCAATCAGCTCACTACCATCATGGAAAAGACCACCAAGTTTGAGGCAGGTATTGAGTTGATCAAGTAAAGAGAAAGAACTATAAATCATCAAGCTGAGGGTGTGTCATAAGTCCATAATAATGGAACATGACACACCCTTATTTTATTAATCGGCTTATTGTCGTACAACTAAAGGATGTATAGTCGTACAACCAAAAGGCATATAGCTGTACAACTAAAAGGTGTATAGTCGTACAACTAAAGGGGGTATAGTCGTACAACTAAAGAGTGTAGGGTCGTACAACTAAAAGGAGTTGTCACTAGGCTCGGCAGACCTGCCGACTGCAGTCAGCAGAGCTGCTGACTAGGCTCAGCAGCTCTGCCGAGCCTAGTGGGAATCTTCTAGAAGCAGACTTCTTATACCTTAGAACCAATCTCCTTTCACCTCATATTCTATATCTTTGAACCTGATTAAACGTCTGATTTCGCTTACTCAGTAATATCGTTCCGCTAGCTCAGCAGTCTTATTTCGCTTGTCCAGCAGTCTCATTTCGCTTGCTCAACCATATTACTTCGCCTACTCAAGTCTGATTAGGTAGCGCTTTAGACGTTCTTCAAGCGAGAACATTTGGATTTTTATGGCACAAAAAAAGATTGCATCAGCGGAAATACTTCCAACCAATGCAATCTTCAGTTTTCTTTAATCTAGAGGCCAAACACTCTCCTATCGGGAAAATTCCGGAAGAAAAGAGCCTGGCGTCGGATTTACTTCACCTTAGCAACGATAGCCTTGAAAGCCTCTGGGTTGTTAACAGCGAGGTCAGCGAGAACCTTGCGGTTGATCTCGATACCTGCCTTGTGAAGAGCACCCATCAACTGGCTGTAGCTCATACCATCGAGGCGAGCAGCAGCGTTGATACGCTGGATCCACAATGCGCGGAATGTGCGCTTCTTGTTACGACGATCGCGATAAGCGTAGGTAAGACCCTTCTCCCAAGTGTTCTTAGCTACTGTCCATACATTCTTGCGAGCTC
>CAVBFV010000278.1:0-4068 GCA_963594575.1 Lachnospiraceae bacterium
AGATTATTATGACACAAGAAGAAAAGACAAAGATAGAAGAAAAGATCGTAGATGTACTTAAGACCGTTTACGACCCTGAGATTCCTGTCAACATCTGGGACCTCGGTATGATTTATAAAATAGATGTGAAGGACGATGCCACCGTAGATCTCGACATGACCTTCACAGCCCCTTCATGCCCTGCTGCCGACTTCATCCTGGAGGATGTAAGAAGCAAGGTAGACAGCGTGGAAGGCGTAAAATCTGCCAATGTGAACCTTGTATTCGAACCGGCTTGGGATCAGAGTATGATGAGCGAGGAAGCTCGCGTAGAACTCGGCTTTGAATAAAGACAAAGCCGTTGAATTCTTCACTCTTCATTCTTCACTCTTCATTTAAATAGAATCGCTTATGAAAAATGTATATTTTCTCTCAGATGCGCACCTTGGCTCATTAGCCATTCCGCATGCCCGCATGCAAGAACGCCGCCTGGTCCGTTTCCTGGACAGCATCAAGACGAAGGCTGCGGCAGTTTATCTCCTGGGTGACATGTTTGACTTCTGGAACGAATATAAATATGTCGTACCAAAAGGCTATACACGCTTCTTAGGTAAGCTCTCGGAGTTGACCGATATGGGAGTGGAAGTACATTTCTTTACGGGTAACCACGATCTCTGGACCTATGGCTACCTGGAGGAAGAGTGTGGCATTACCGTACATTACAAGCCTCAGACCATAGAGATATACGATAAAGTATTCTATCTGGCACATGGAGACGGACTGGGTGACCCAGACAAGAAATTCAAGTTCCTGAAAAGAATGTTCCAGAATCATACTTGCCAACGCCTCCTTAATGCGATTCATCCTCGCTGGGGAATGGCTTTGGGCTTGAACTGGGCTAAGCATAGCCGACAGAAACGTGCTGACGGAAAGGAAGAGCCTTATATGGGCGAAAAGAAGGAGTTCCTGGTGCGCTTTGCCAAACAGTATATGCAAGGCCACAAGGATATAGATTACTTCATGTTCGGCCATCGCCACATCGAACTGGATCTGATGTTGAGCAAAAAGACCCGACTGATGATTCTGGGCGACTGGATATGGCAGTTCACCTATGCCGTGTTTGATGGCGAACACATGTTTATGGAAGAATATGTGGAAGGCGAAAGCCAACCATAACAATAAAGGGCAGCTTTATGAGCTGCCCTTTATTGTTATCGCTGTATGCGACCTCCTGAAGAAGTCATGTTATTGATGATTTCCTCTTCTGTAACCAGATTCTGATCACCCGGAACCGTATTTTTTATCGCGCTTGCTGACAGTGAGAAATCCAGGCAATACTGGTTCTTGTCGCCCCACTTCTGATGGGCATGAATATAGGCAGCAATAAAGGCATCACCTACACCCATCGGGTCAACAATCGGCTCAATATCATAGATTCTTGTAGTATAGAGCTGATCTTCTACAGCATCATAGAGCAAGCCGCTCAAGGTATGATGACTGCTGGCAATCTGATTTCTTACCGCCATCAGCATCTTCTTACACTTAGGGAAGAGCTGATGCATCTTGCGGAAATACTTCTGATAAGCCTCCTTGTCAATCTCATAGTCTGCATCCAAAGCCTCGAAAGGAATATGAGGCACACCGCTGGCTACCTCCCACTCATTCTGGTCACCAAAGATGATGTCGCTATACTGCATCATCTGGAATAGCACGTCATGAGGTTCCAGACCATATCCCCAGAGATTCTTACGGTAATTGATGTCGCAGGCAATGGTCAACCCGTCAGAAACAGCAAGTTTGATTGCATCCATAGTTGATTCCATCGCATCGCGGCTGATAGCACAGGTAATGCCGGAGCAATGGAATACAGCTGCATCAGCCAGCACCTTTTCCCATTTCACCATTCCGCGCTTCAGCGTATAGAAAGAAGAATTCTTGCGGTCGTAAACCACACGGGAATTGCGCATAGCCACAGCCTCTTCGAAATAATAAGTTCCGAGACGTTCGCCGCCACGCACAACATGAGAAACATTCAGACCGTACTCTCTGAGATGCATCAACGCGGCCTCACCCATCTCACCGTATGGCACACGGGTTACATACTCTACATTATCGCCTAAATAAGCCAAAGAGATGGCTGCATTAGCCTCACTGCCACCATAATTGCCAAACATATGATGTCCCTGAAATAAACGTTGATAACCAGGCTTAGAAATCCTAAGCAATATTTCTCCGAAAGTTACAATCTTTGTTTTCATAATTCTAAAAATTTAAAAAGGTGAAGACCATTCACTTATGTTTCTAGTCTTCACCTTATTATATATAGCGTATGATTACTTATTAGCAACCAACTCCATTGTATCGCGAGCGATAACAATCTCCTCGTCGGTAGGAACTACTACTACCTTCACCTTACTGTCGTCAGTAGAGATGATAGCTTCCTCACCACGAACCTTGTCATTTACTTCCTTATTGATCTTGATGCCAAGATACTCCAGGTTCTTGCAAGAATCCTCGCGGAGGTCGGTCTGGTTCTCACCAACACCTGCTGTGAATACGATAGCGTCAACGCCACCCATAGCAGCTGTGTAAGCACCGATGTACTTCTTGATGCGATACTCATACATACGGAGAGCCAACTGAGCCTTCTCGTTACCCTCGTTGGCAGCGTTCTCGATGTCGCGCATATCAGAAGAAATACCTGTAATACCGAGCACACCACTCTTCTTGTTCAGGAAGTCAGCCATTTCCTGTGGCTTGATGTTCAACTTCTCCATCAAGTAGGTAACGGCAGAAGCATCGATGTCACCACAACGTGAACCCATCATCAAACCAGCCAATGGGGTCAAGCCCATTGAAGTATCCAATACCTTACCATTCAATACAGCAGCTACAGAGCCACCGTTACCAATGTGGCAAGTGATGATCTTAGAGTTGTTCTGGTCGAGACCGAGAATCTCGCAAACACGCTTAGAAACATAACGGTGAGATGTTCCGTGGAAACCATAACGGCGTACGTGATACTTCTCGTACAACTCGTAAGGAATTGCATAGAGGTAAGCGTAGTCTGGCATTGTGCTGTGGAATGCGTTGTCGAATACGCAAACCTGAGGAGTGCCAGGCATCAACGAGTCAACGGCACGGATACCCTTCAGGTGACCAGCGTTGTGAACAGGAGCGAGGTCGCAAAGTTCCTCGATACCATCCTCTACGCTCTTGTCTACGATAACGCTCTCCTTGAACTTGTCACCACCCTGTACGACACGGTGTCCTACAGCGTCGATTTCTTTCAAATCCTTGATAGCGCCGATTTCCGGGTCGAGCAAGCACTTGAACACGAAGTTCACACCTTCCTTGTGGTCAGGCATGTCGTGCATGATCTGCTTCTTCTCGCCATTAGGCAATTTCACCTTGATGAATGCGTTATCAAGACCGATACGCTCTACACCACCCTGTGCCAATACAGACTCATCGTCCATATTATATAACTTGTACTTGATAGATGAACTACCACAGTTCAGAACCAATACTTTCATAATGTTTAGTTTGTAATGTTATAAATAAAGTTAGTTGATTAAGCCTTCTTTGCATCCTGTGCCTGGCAAGCTGTGATAGCTACCATATAGTAGATGTCATCTACAGAGCAACCACGAGAAAGGTCGTTAACAGGACGAGCGATACCCTGGAGGATAGGACCGATAGCGATGGCACCACCCAGGCGCTGAACGAGCTTGTAGCCAATGTTACCAACCTCGAGGTTTGGAACTACCAATACGTTAGCCTTACCAGCTACCTCAGAATTTGGAGCCTTCTTGGCAGCTACCTCAGGAACGAGGGCAGCATCAGCCTGAAGCTCACCGTCGAGATGAAGCTCAGGGAATTTCTCCTTAGCGATAGCTACAGCATCCTTTACCTTGTCGATGATATAAACGCTCTTGCCTGTCTCCTTGTTGATAGCATCCTTGGCACTACCCATTGTTGAGAAGCTCAGCATGGCAATCTGAGGATCAGCAATACCAGCTACTGACTGAGCAGTATGAGCTGTTGTATAGGCAATCTGAGCAAGCTGGTCTGCTGTAGGGTTTGGAG
>CAVBFV010000279.1:0-4061 GCA_963594575.1 Lachnospiraceae bacterium
TTGTTCATTTTTGTTGTAAATTTGCGTGCAAAGTTACGCATTTTTCGATAAATATTGAAAGAAACAAAGAAAAAGTTGTATCTTTGCAAACGTTTTGTAGTATCTGATATACAGAACTGAATAATTATTGAATAAATATACATACATGATTGTTACAATAGAATGGATGGAGGAGTGGTTTAGGCGTTTCGACCAGGAATATTTCGGGGGAAAACTGCCTGTTCCTGAACTCGGACTTACTCATGCCAAGACTCGGTTGGGGCAACTTGCCTATAAGCGGGCCTCCAGATGGGGGCGCACCAAACTCTACGATTTCAAACTCTCCATGTCTACTTATTATGATATGACCGACAAGCAGGCAAAGAGTGTCTTGCTCCACGAGATGATACATTACATCATCGGTTATACGGGACTGAAAGATACCTCGGCACATGGTGTCGTGTTCAAGGGACTGATGGATAAGCTCAACAGCCAGTATGGCTGGGATATCAGAGTATCGACATCCACCAAGGGTTGGAAGGTAAGCGAAACCGTAAAAAGCAGGAAAGAGAAGAAGGGACCTCAAATCTATCTGATGCTTGCCATCGAGATGAATGATGGAAGACATTATCTCTCGAGAGTGAATCCGAGTTTTGCCCGTCGCATCGAAAATCAGCTGAAGACGGTCAGGGAAGTGGTTTCTCATCAGTGGTATACTACGATGGAGAACTATTTCGAAGACTATCCGCAGGTGCGCAGCTTGAGAGGAAGGCGCATCTCGAAGGCCGATTTCGGAAAGTTGCTCAATGTGCTCACTCCCTTTCAGCTGTAATGTCGGGCAAATGTATAAGAAAAAGAATAACCAAAACTCATTAAAAATATAAAATGAAAGAAACCTGGAAAATGATAGCCCTGCTGGCAATAGCTATTGGAGGACTGCTGGTTTATGCCTTTATTCCAGAGCATGTGGCTGAAAACATTCCGCTGAAACAGATTGGAATGGATGCGCTCACCGGTAAAAGCGAGGCAGAGCTTGCTGAAGAGGAAAAGGCTGACAGCATGATAAAGGAACCCGTGGATACGGCGGCGCAGCGAGTACTGATCTTCGGCGACTCGATGTCGGAATATCTAGGTCTGCGACTGGCTGATTATGCCAACAAGAACGGTCATAAACTCACCTGTATTACCTGGGTGAGTTCGGGCACCAGAAACTGGGCTGCTACCGATACCCTGCAGCATTATATCCAACGTATTAAACCTACCCATGTCTTTGTATGTCTGGGCAGCAACGAACTGTATACGTCTGATATGAAGGGATGTGAAAAACGCATCCGTGCCATCCTGAGCAAGATTGGTAATATTCCGACGATATGGATCGGTCCGCCAAACTGGTGTGAGGATAATGGATATAACAAACTCCTCCGTGAGGTGATGGGACCACGAGGCTATTATCCTAGTTACAAACTTACCTTCGAACGCCAGAAAGACGGCCGGCATCCGACTATGGCTTCATCTGCCATGTGGATGGATAAGATTGTAGAGTGGATGAATAGCGGTCATTGTGTGCATCCGTTCCGTTTGGAAATGCCGGATAAGCGTGACCGCAGATACAGACAGATTACCATCTTGCCTCCTGGAACCAAACACAGGACTGACAGCACGGCTATGAAGAAGGATTCTCTTTCTAGGCCTGTTGAGGGAACTGTGCCTGAAACCACAGAAAGTCCTGCTGCAACCAAGGAACCTGCAACTGCAGGAAAAACGGCTCCGGCTGCTGACAAGACGGTTCCAGCGGTAAAGCATGTAAACCATAAAGACTCCATATAAGAAAGAGTTCAATAAATAATATCTTCAGAAAAGACAAATGAATTATTCAACATTCGAAATAAGTGCCTTGTGGCATTGGATAGAGCGGCTGTTTGTTTATCAGGCAGATTCTCCGCTGATGATGGGCAGCATTCCGTTTGCGCTGCTCTTCATCTTCTTCCTTGCCATTTATACCCTGCTCAAGAGCTATTCGCGCACAGCCATGATGATGTATGTCATCTGCTTCAGCCTTTTCTTTGCCTATAAGGTGAACGGAATGGTGATGTGGATGCTGCCGCTTACGGCTTGCATCAATTATGCCGTAACCCAGGAAATGAGACTGCATGAGGGAAAGGCACGCAAGGCGCTGCTCACCTTCGTAGTGCTTGTAGACCTGGCTCTGCTGTGCTATTTCAAATATACCAATTTCATCATTGGCGATGTAGTCAACGAGATGTTCAGCACCAACTTCTCCCTGCAGTCTATCGCTCTGCCTGTAGGAATCTCGTTCTATACCTTCCAGGCTATCAGCTATGCGGTAGATACCTATAAGCGCAAGTTTGACATGGAGGTAACGCTCCTGGAGTATTGCTTCTATCTCACCTTCTTTCCGCTGCTGATGGCGGGTCCTATCACCCGTGCCGCCAACTTGATACCCAGACTGAAACGAAACGAACAGGCTTCCAGCAGAATGCTGTGGACGGGACTCTTTCTCATCATGCTGGGACTGGTCAAGAAGAATATGCTGAGCGATTATATCGCACAGTTCAACAACTGGGTGTTTGATGCGCCGCAAACCTTCTCGGGTTTCGAGAATCTGGCAGCGCTCTTCGGCTATCCTGTACAGATCTTCCTCGATTTCTCGGGATACAGCGATATGAGTATCGGTGTGGCAGCCATCCTGGGTTTCTATCTGCCCGACAACTTCTATTTCCCTTACCGTTCACTCTCGGTTACCGAGTTCTGGCGTCGCTGGCACATCTCGCTTTCCTTCTGGTTCCGCGATTATGTGTATATTCCACTGGGTGGAAACCGGAAGGGAAAGGTGCGCATGTATTTCAACAACTTCCTCACCATGCTGGTGGCAGGCTTATGGCATGGTTCTTCCTGGATGTTCGTCATCTGGGGTGCTCTCCATGGCTTCGGACTTGTGGTGCATAAGTTCTTCAGCCGTCAGTTGGGCATAAGCATTCCCCGTACGTTGGCAGGCAATAGTCTCAGCTGGCTCATCACCTATTTATATATATGCTTTGCGTGGTCTTTTTTCCGTGCCAAGGATTTGGGTGTGTTGGGGAAGATGTATGATAAGGTGGTAAATGATTTCAGCATCGATTATCTGGTGCCTTTCTTTCATGCCCGTCCTGCCTGGACGCTTTGCATCATCGGTGTCATGCTGAGTTATCTCTTTACCGAGCGTCAGTATCACCGTCTTCAGGCGCGTTTCATTCTTCTGCCTTGGGTGGCTAAACTGCTGCTCTTCATCATCTGTCTGCAGATGGTGGTGGAGGTTTCCCAGGAGAGTGTGCAACCGTTCATCTATTATCAGTTCTAGTTTCGATGGTTAATATTAATATATATATTTGAAGTAACAGACATAAACAGAAAAATTGTATGAAGAAACTATTATTCTTTTTGCTCCTGACGACGGCTGTCGTCGGTAGAGCACAGACATCGCTTGACTTGCTGCCTGTAGGCACCGAGGCTCCCGACTTCACGATTACTGACAGTAAGACGGGTAAGAAAATCTTCCAGCTTTCAGATAAGAAGACTCAGAAGGATAAAGACGGAAAGACGGTTCCGGGTGTCTGGACCGTACTCGATTTCTGGGCTTCCTGGTGTCCTGACTGCAGAAGAGACATGCTGATGGTGAAGGCTATCTATGACAAATACAATACCAAGATCCAGGTAGTGGGTGTTTCTTTTGATACCGATGAGGCGAAGATGAAGAAATATCTGGGCGATAATCAGTATAGCTGGTTGCAATACTGTGAGTTTAAGAAATGGAAGGAAACTAAGATTTCCAAGGATTATCACATTTCATGGATTCCTACCTCTTATCTGATCAATCCGGAGGGTAAGGTTGCATTCTCTACCGTGAAGGCGGAGGAGATGATGAAGAAACTGGATTCGCTCGACCAGGCAGGAGCTTTGAAACCTGCTCAGGTGCAGACTGCTCTCAAGAAGGTGTATAATGAAAGCATCGATCCGATGGCTCAGATTGATGAGGCTTTGGCTAAAGCCAAGAAGAATGGCAAGTTTGTTATCTGTCAGGTAGG
>CAVBFV010000280.1:0-4031 GCA_963594575.1 Lachnospiraceae bacterium
TCAAAATTATATTCAGAGTGCAAAAGTATTAAAAAAAATCTAGAAAAAAGAAGGATAATTGAAAATAATAAGGTATTTTTGCATCGTGAAACGTTTTAAGCATATTTTTAGTGCCATTTTAGCAGTTATTTTAATCAATTTAACTACTGAAGTGGCTGCACAGGATTTTTCTAGAGACAAGGACTCTGATATTTCTGTGCAGAACAGTCGTGTCAATGAAGAAGCTACTGCGTGGCTCGATTCTGTTGACATCTCTCTCCTGACTTGCGGACCAGGCCAGGAAGTGTGGTCGTATTATGGACATACCGCCTTACGCATCCAGAACAAAGCTATGGGAACCGACGTTGCCGTCAACTGGGGCATGTTCAGTTTTAACCAAAGTTGCTTTGTGCTCCGCTTTGTTTTCGGACTCACCGATTATCAGATTGGCATCTACCCAATGAGCGACTTCATTGCCGAATATGCACATGAAGGCAGATGGGTAAGACAGCAGCGCCTCCGACTCTCCCGCACAGAGAAGCTGGGAATCCTGAGAAGCATCGACAAGAATGCACAGCCGGAGAACCGCGTATACCGTTACAATTTCTTCTATGACAACTGTACGACCCGGGCACGCGAGATGATTCTCTCCAACATAGGAACCCAGAGTACCAATTTTAAAGATACTCCTACCACTTCTACCTACAGGGAAGAGATTCACAAGCTCAACGGGCAGCACCGCTGGGCAAGATTCGGCAATGACCTTCTTCTGGGTTGTCAGGCAGACCGCCCTATCACACAAAGAGAATGGGAGTTTCTGCCAGACAATCTGAGCAAAGACTTCGCCACAGAAGGAAGAACCGATTTTATTGATGCATCTCAGAGAACAGACGGCAAGACTAATGCAACAACTGCCAGCGGCTATATCACCCTGGTAGACGAAACATCTGATCTCATCCCTGCACAGGCACAAATAACAGACGATGCTCCTGTCACACCACAAATGATAGCCATCGCCCTGGCGCTCATCATCATAGGAACAACGGTAAGAGAATGTGTGAAAAAGAAAAACTACTGGTGGTTTGATGCCATCCTACTTGTTCTGACTGGATTACCGGGACTGATTCTCTTCACCATGATCTTCTCGCAGCATCCAACTGTACAGATAAATTTCCAGATTCTGATACTGAATCCACTCAACCTCATCTTTGCATGGAAGACCATCAAGAGGATGAGAGCAGGTCACCAGTATTGGTATTACGAACTTCTGGGATGGTTTCTGCTCATTGCTCTGTTCATGCAGATATGGCAGAACTATGCAGAGGGAATGAGTATTTTGGCACTTTCTTTGCTAGCGAGATACAGCGTCAAGTCGACCATGATGGATTTAAACCCAAACAAATATGGTTTACAGAAGCATATCGTAAAGAAATTCAGAAAGAACAAACAGACATTAAAATATACGTAAGGAAACGATTGGCACAACATCGTTTCCGGAACAGAAGAAGATAAACAACAATGATGGTAAACAGATATATCACAGCCCTTTTAGTTGTCTTGGCGGCAACCGGCATGGAGGCACAGACTTATCAGCAAGCGCTGAAGTTTGCGCTCACGGATATATCCTACGATGAATTCATCCAGCAACCGGAGGCGAAGGCATTGGAGGAGGACATCCTCTGCGTGCTCAAAGCCATCAAGGCGGCATCAGAAGATGAAAGCATCGCAGCGCACCATCCTACCTTGTCGGCAACACTTGCTGCCCATTCTTCTGACATTCTGACAGACATTCATTCACATATTTATTATAAATCCCCTACGGAGCACAGATACAAAGTTCCGTATGGGAGTATTGTTATTCGAGGTCCAGACTGCTGATTTTGCGCTTTTTGTAAGCAAAACTCAGAAGATTTGCCATAAAAACAGGTAATAATTGGCAATTCCTTGCAGATTTACAGATATTTTTAGTAAATTTGCAAGCTAGTAATAAACAACAGGAGATTTTACTCCCAAACATCATCGAATAATAATAAAAAATAAATATACAATGAACTTTAACAAAATTCTCCAGTCATTGTTTGGCAACAAGTCAACTCGCGATATGAAGTTGATCCAGCCAATCGTAGAAAAGATCAAGGCAGAGTATCCTAAGATGCAGGCCTTAAGCAATGACGAACTTCGTGCAAAAACAAAAGAACTTCAGAAGTACGTACAGGAGTACGCCAAAGAAGAGAAGGCTAAGATTGCTGAACTCAAGGCTAAAATTGAAGACACTCCTATCGATGAGCGTGAAGGTATCTTCAACCAGATCGACAAGTTAGAGCAGGAAGCACTCGACAAGTATGAGGAAGCCCTCAACGAGGTTTTGCCTCAGGTTTTCGCTATCGTTAAGGATACTGCTCGCCGTTTCGCTGAGAACGAGGAAACAATAGTTACTGCTACCGACTTCGACCGCGAGCTGGCTTCAAATCCAGCTAACGACTTCGTTACCATCGATGGCGACAAGGCTATCTATCACAACCACTGGACAGCCGGCGGTAATGATATGAAGTGGGAAATGATTCACTACGATGTACAGCTCTTCGGTGGTGTTGTTCTCCATCAGGGTAAGATTGCCGAGATGGCTACCGGTGAGGGTAAGACCCTTGTAGGTACAACACCTATCTTCCTGAATGCCTTGACTGGTAATGGTGTTCACGTCGTTACCGTGAACGACTACTTGGCTAAGCGTGACTCTGAGTGGATGGGACCTCTCTATATGTTCCATGGTCTCTCTGTAGATTGTATCGACAAGCACCGTCCTAATTCCGACGAGCGTCGCAAGGCATACCTGGCAGATATCACCTTCGGTACCAACAACGAGTTTGGTTTCGATTATCTTCGTGATAACATGGCTACCAACCCAGCCGACCTGGTACAGCGCCAGCACAACTACGCCATCGTCGATGAGGTCGACTCTGTGTTGATTGATGATGCCCGTACCCCATTGATTATCTCTGGTCCTATTCCAAAGGGCGACGACCAGATGTTCGAGCAGTATCAGCCATTGGTTGAGAAACTTTACGAGGTACAGCGCAAACAGGCTACAGAATTGCTCGCCGAGGCTAAGCAGAAGATTAACGAAGGTACAAAGGCTAAGAATCAGGAACTCCTCGATGAAGGTTTCCTCGCACTCTTCCGTTCTTACAAGGCATTGCCTAAGAACAAGCCATTGATCAAGTATCTTTCTGAAGAAGGTATCAAGGCTGGTCTGCTGAAGACTGAGGAGTACTACATGGCAAACAACAACCGTGAGATGCCTAAGGCTACAGAGCCATTGTACTTTGTTGTAGACGAGAAACTGAATTCTGCCGACCTGACCGATAAGGGTACAGACTGGTTGGCTAAGCAGGTAAACGATAAAGAACTCTTCGTATTGCCTGATATCACAACAGAGATGAGCGAACTCGAGGCTCGTACAGACCTTTCAGACCAGGAGCGTCTTGACAAGAAAGACGAGATGCTGGCTCACTATGGTGTACAGAGCGAGCGTGTTCACACCTTGCAGCAGCTCCTGAAGGGTTACACCATGTTCAATAAGGACGACGAATATGTTGTCATGGACGGACAGGTGAAGATTGTGGATGAGCAGACAGGACGTATCATGGAAGGCCGTCGCTGGAGCGATGGTTTGCACCAGGCTATTGAGGCTAAGGAGCATGTAAAGGTAGAGGCTGCTACACAGACCTTCGCTACCATCACACTTCAGAACTACTTCCGTATGTACCACAAGCTTGCCGGTATGACCGGTACAGCAAGTACTGAATCAGGTGAGTTCTGGGATATCTACAAACTCGATGTTGTTGAGATTCCAACCAACCGCCCTATCCAGCGCAAGGACTTGGATGACCGTGTATACAAGACAGCCCGCGAGAAGTATCGTGCAGTTATCGACGAAATTGAGGAGACACGTAATGCTGGTCGCCCAGTCTTGGTAGGTACAACATCTGTCGAGATTTCAGAGTTGTTGAGCAAGATGTTGAAGATGCGCAACATTCCTCATAATGTATTGA
>CAVBFV010000281.1:0-4024 GCA_963594575.1 Lachnospiraceae bacterium
GCGGCTGAAGTAGGTGTGCTCAAGGTGCTGGAAGAGGCTGATATTCCTGTAGATTATATTGCCGGAACCAGTATCGGTGCCATCGTGGGCGGACTCTATGCCATCGGCTACGATGCTGCGGATATTGATAGCCTCTACCGTAACCAGAACTGGCTTTTCCTTTTGAGCGACCAGGTGAAACGTGAATCGGAGACTTTTCTTTCTAAAGAAGAAAGGGAGAAATATATCGTTCATATTCCTCTTTCCAAAGAGAGGAAGGTCTCGTTGCCAACCGGTTATGTGAAGGGACAGAATATCTTTAACCTTTTCTCTAAACTTACCGTGGGGTATCATCAGGTGGATGATTTCTCCAACCTACCTATTCCTTACCGTTGCGTGGCGGTAGATCTGGTAGAAGGCAAGGAGGTCGTGTTTTCATCGGGCTCGTTGCCATTGGCGATGCGTGCCAGCATGTCGATACCGGGCGTGTTTGCTCCGGTAGAATGGAAAGGGAAGATGCTGGTGGATGGCGGCGCCTTGAACAATCTGCCGGTTGATGTGGCAAAGGAAATGGGAGCGGATGTGATTATCTGTGTAGATTTGAGTACCGGTTGGAAGAAGAAGGAAGAGCTGAAATCGGCTTCTTCTGTTGTTGAACAGCTCATAAGTATGATGGGGCAGAACAAATACAGGAAGAACATGGCTGAAGCCGATCTTTATATCAATCCTTCTCTTAAAGGTTATTCGGCAGCCAGTTTCCAATCTGAAGCCATTGATACCATGATACAGCGGGGAGAACAGGCTGCCCGCCAGAAATGGGATGAGCTGATGGCTCTGAGAAAGTATATCTATGCTGATGCTTGTGATTCTGTAGTCTCTGATGATACATTGCAGGATAAACGCCTCAAACTGCAGAAACCTTCTCAGACGGAAGCTTATCATATAGGAAGCATCCAGATAGAAGGCATCGGCGGAGAGGAAGAAAAGTGGATTAGAAAGAAAATTGCTTTACGGGAGAATTCGGAAGTCAGCCCTGAGGAGATTGATGGCACACTTGCCATGCTTCGGGGACTGAACATCTTTTCGCGTGTAGAATACAGACAGTCTAACGAGGAACCTTATGACCTGGTATTCATGCTGGAACCCAACGAATCCAGAAGAATCAGTGTAGGTGCACGTTTTGATACGCAGGATCTGGCAAGCGTCATTGCCCAGATATCCAACAACCAGCAGTTCTCTACCCGTCATCACTATGCTTTTACAGGACGCATTTCCCGTAATCCATATATGGAAATGAAATATGCCTATGGCAACCTTTTCGGAGCGAAAATAGGCATTTCCTATCGTATGGCTCATTATGATTTCGACCTTTATGCGGACAAGCATAAGTTGGATGCCCTGGAGTTTCTTTCGCATTCTTTCGCTGGATTCTATACCCGCGATATCGGTAATTTCAGATTGAAATCGGGTGTGCAGTTTGATTATTACCATTATCATTCAGATATGTTCGAACGCGACGGAAGCATCCAGTCACGTTCGTCAGACCATTTTCTGAACTACTTTGCATCTGTAGTGATGGATACTTACGACCGCCGCTATTTCCCGACCCGTGGCAGCCACATACAGGTGCAGGGCATTCTGCATACGGATAACGGAATACATTATGCCGATGGGAATCCTTTCGGTGAGGCTGCTTTTCAAGGAGAATGTGCCGTACGTCTCAATTCCAGATTCTATCTGCTTCCTAAACTCAAGAGCCGCTTCTTGTTTGGAAGTTCCGTACCAGCCATTTATCAGAATTATGCAGGTGGAGCAGCTGACGGTTACTATCTGCCTTGGCAGATGGCATGGGAGAGTGCGCAGCATGTTCATCTGCTGGAACGCAATGTGGTGACTGGTCAGCTCGGTTTCCGCTATCGGGTGAAAGGCAAGTTCTATCTTACCGCTCTGGGAGAGTATGGCAAGGAAGCCCGCAAGTTTTCCCATATTCTCATCGGTGATGATTTGTGGGGAGGAGCCTTGAGGGCATCCTATGATTTCGTATTGGGTCCGGTAAGCATTCAGGCTAATTATTCTAGCTTGGGTAAGAATGTAGGATTCTATATCAATGCAGGTTTCATATTCTGATTTCCTTAATTGCTGCCCATATAATAAAAAGATGTCTTTTCTCTTTGCCGAACAAGAATAAATCATTACCTTTGCAGAGGTTTAGAAAACATATAGAATGTATTTTGCAATCTTGAATTTTAGAATATAATAAATAAAAAGAGAGAATCAGATGAAACTGAGATTTTTAAAATTGCTGCTGCTCTTCATCCTGCCTTTGCAGATGCTGGCAGCAGAACTGGGAGTGGCTGGTAAGCAACTGGCTGCATTGCCTGGAGTAAGTGATGTGGAAACGCTGAAAAGTACGCATTTCCCGGAAAAGTATGTGTTCTTTATCAAGCAGCAGCTTGATGCCAAGGATGCATCCAAGGGCTATTTCGAACAGAGGGTGGTGCTCTGCCATAGAGGATTCGACCGTCCTACCGTGCTCGTGACAGAAGGATATAATGCCAACTATGCGCTGCGTGAAGGATATATTGAAGAACTTTCCAAACTCTTCGATACGAATATCATTACCGTAGAGTACCGTTATTTCGACAAGTCGATGCCGAAGCCTTGCAACTGGGATTATCTTACCGTTGAAAATTCGCTCTATGATCTGCATCATGTAAACCAGACCCTGCATGCGATGTACAAGGGAAAATGGATTGCTACCGGCATCAGCAAGGGCGGACAGACTACGATGTTCTACCGTTCTTATTTCCCTGATGATGTAGATATTTCTGTGCCATACGTAGCTCCGCTCAACAAGGGTGTGGAGGATGGACGACATGAGAAGTTCCTGCAATATCAGGTATCAACCAAGGAAAACCGACAGAAGGTGCTCGATTTCCAGTTGCTCCTCTTCAAGCGAAAGGCTGCATTGCTGCCAATGTTCGAGAAATATTGCAACGATAAGAAATATGTATTCAATGCTCCGCTGGCAGAGATTTTTGATTACTCTGTATTCGAATACGCCTTTGCTTTCTGGCAGTGGGGAGAAGACATCAACAAGATTCCTGCAAGAGAGGCAGATGACAAGACGGTGTTTGATTACTGGATCAACATGTGTGAGCCGGAGTATTTCACCAATTATAATGCCACAGCCTCGTTTGATGTGCAGGCAGCCCGGGAGTTGGGTTATTACGGCTATTATACCAAACCATTCAAGAAATATCTCAGTATCAGGACAGCTAAGGGCTATTTGAAGAAACTGATGGTGCCAAAGGGGGCAGAAAACGTGAAGTTCTCGCCAGTACTCTATAATCATACGGTAGAGTTCCTGACCAAGAATGATCCGAAGATGGTTTATATTTATGGCGATATCGATCCTTGGGGAGCTTCGGGCATTTATGGTTTGCCTTTCACCAAGAACAAGAAGAACCTGCATGTTTATATGTGTCATGGCGGTTCGCACAAAACTCGCATCTTGTCGTTCCCAGAGCCTACAAGACAGGAAATCATCAGTCTGATAGGTGGTTGGCTGAAGGAATAATGCTTTCATCAACCAACCATGATGGATAAAATGAAAGTTTTTTTCAAAAAATATCCATAAAAGTTTGGTGGTTTCAGAAAAATGTATTACCTTTGCACTCGCTTTTGAAAACAAAGCTTTTAGCAGAGGCACCCTTAGCTCAGTTGGTAGAGCAACTGACTCTTAATCAGTGGGTCTAGGGTTCGAATCCCTAAGGGTGTACAAAAAACTCCGAAGAATCAATCTTGGTTCTTCGGAGTTTTTTTTGTAATAATGATTACCATTATACGATAGAGGCGATTTTGTAATTTTGCGCCATCAATCGTTGTATTGTGCAAATACTGACAATTATAGGAAATATTCGCCAACTGCCACAACGAAAATGCGCCAACTGCCACAACGGAAATGCGCCAACTACCATAACGAAAAAACGCCAACTGCCACAACGAAAATGCGCCAACTGCCACAACGAAAATGCGCCAACTG
>CAVBFV010000282.1:0-4015 GCA_963594575.1 Lachnospiraceae bacterium
ACACGCCAGCGAGTGTCCGACAGGATGCGTATTGTGTACCTCCAACTGCCATTGTTCGACAAGCATACGGAGGCAGAGTGTATGGATATATTTGATTGTTGGATTTATATAGTGAAGAATATGAACATGTTTGAACAGATGCCATTCAGCGAGAAGTATCCAGTCTTCCGCAAGTTGGCAGAAATAGGCGACCTCCGCAAGCTTTCCCGCGAGGAACTTGAGCTTTATGACGAGGACATCAAGAATATGCGTGATATATATGCCACCAGAAAGTTTGATGAGAAGAGAGGAATGGAAAAAGGGCGTGCTGAAGGTCGAGCTGAAGGTGAACTGTCTAAAGGTTTGGAAGTAGCCCGTAACTTGTTGGCAATGGGTATGTCTTGTTCTCAAATTATACAAGCTACAGGATTAACAGAAGACCAGCTGAAGCAACTTCAGGCGTAGTGTATGTAAATTATCCACGAGTCGTTTTCTTAGTATAAGTGACTATGCCAGGCGAGAAGGAAATATCTTCCGGCATTAAAACAGCGAGGGCTGCAAACGGCATTGTTACCGTCTGCAGCCCTTACTTATATCACCATAATACCAGCCATTAATCCCCTTTCGAATCAACACTTAGTTTGCAAAAATTACTCATTGCATAAAGTGGGATTACATCAACGTGGCGACAGGCATTTTGAGATTCTTTATCAATGTATTCAAACTCTCCAAAAGTCGGGGCTAACAGTGGCTGGTTTTATCCAAAAGTCAAGCCTGCAAGCCCACTCCAATACGAGATAAATTTTGAACGAGCCTGTATTTTGTCAACTACCCATGTACGGCGAAACGCCGTATCAAGTATATCAACTCACTGATTTACAGCATATTGCTTACTCGATTTTGCATATAGTTTAAGAACAAACTGAAGGTCCGTTTCAAAAAGATTTTGAGAATCTGGGGGATTTCGGACAAAAAGATTTTGAGAATCTGGGGGATTTCAGGCAAAAAGATTTTGAGAATCTGGGGGATTTTAGGCAAAAAGATTTTGAGGAAAAGAATATTTTATGTATATTTGCACCCAAATAGAAACATCAACAAGTAAAGATTATGAGGATATTCAGAAGAAAACTATACGACAAGTTGCTCGATTGGAAAAACAATCGAAAGGGGAAAACCGCCATTTTGATAGAAGGAGCAAGGCGTGTCGGCAAATCAACATTGGCAAAGCAATTTGCCGAAAATGAATACGAATCGTATGCCATGATAGATTTCTCTATTATAAAAGACGATGTCATGGAACTTTTCGACCACATAGCCGATTTGGACTATTTCTTCTTGCAACTACAATTTAGATTGGGAGTATCCCTCAAAGAACGAAAATCTTTGATTATCTTCGACGAGGTACAAAAATACCCTAAGGCTCGACAAGCCATCAAACACTTGGTCGCCGATGGTCGCTATGACTACATCGAGACAGGCTCTTTGATTTCCATCCGAAAGAACGTGAAAGACATTCTCATTCCAAGTGAAGAAGAAAAGTTGTTCCTTTATCCCATGGATTACGAAGAGTTCAAATGGGCATTGGGAGACAATTCCTATGCACAGCTAAAAATGCTTTTTGACAAAAAGATTTCCATCGGCGATACTGTCACAAGAAAGCTGATGAGGGATTTTAGAATTTACATGGTTGTCGGTGGAATGCCACAAGCTGTCAACGAATATCTGGAAACTAACAATTTGACGGAAGTGGATAGAATAAAACGAAACATCATACAACTTTATGAAGATGATTTCCATAAGATAGACCCTTCAGGAAGGATCTCATTGCTCTTCGACTCCATCCCTGCACAACTGAACAGCAATGCATCTCGCTATCAAGTTACAAGTGCCATAGGCAACAATACTGATTCCGAAAAGGTGTTCCAATTCATCGCAGAGCTCAGAGAATCCATGACTATCAACATGGCTTACCACGCCAATGACCCAGGCGTTGGTATGTCTTTGGCTATGGACCTGAACAAATATAAAATGTATGTGGCTGACACAGGGCTCTTTATCACATTGGCATTCAAGGACAAAGACTTCACAGAGAATATAATTTACCAAAAGCTGATGAGCGACAAATTGGATGCCAACCTCGGTTATGTATATGAGAACATGGTGGCACAAATGCTAACAACCGCTGGGAACAAGCTTTTCTACTACACCTTCCCGACAGAGACAGGCAAGCATAACTACGAGATAGACTTCTTATTGTCACGTGGAAATAAGATTTGCCCAATAGAAGTGAAATCGTCTGGTTACAAACGTCATGCCTCACTTGATGCATTCTGCAAGAAATTTTCAAATCGAGTACTCCAGCGGTATCTCATCTATACAAAGGATTTACAAAAAGATGAACAGACGCTCTTCCTGCCTGTTTACCTGACACAATTTATATAAGTGTACCTTAGCATCATATATATCAATTCATACATAATACTGATTGAATATGACACCAGAAAAAGAACAAAGGAATACAGACATCGACTGGATAAGAGCCATCCTCATCATTCTCATGATATTGATTCATATCGTGAGTTTCGGCAACGCATACCCCCAGCTCAAGGCAGGCATCCTCTCGTTCATGATGCCTACCTTCCTCATTATCACAGGCTATCTTGTCAATATCGAGAAAAGGCCAAAGGAGATGGGAAGGTACCTGATGTGTCTCGCCTTGCCTTACGTCATCATGGTTACCGGGTTTTCTGTACTTTCCTATTTCATGCCCGTAAGAGATGGCATCACGGAACTGTCACTCGCGCAGATTTGCGAGAAGATATTCGTTACTTCCATCGGTCCCTATTGGTTCATCCAGACCATGATTATCTGCGGCATTCTCTATTACGTCAGTTTCAAGGGAGCAACCTGGGGAAAACTCAGACAAGGGAAAACGACGATGAGTACCACTACAAGCCTCTTCATCTTCGCCACCCTACTCCTGCTCCTGTCCAAGACACCTGCTCTTTCGCCGAGTGCCGCCACCTATTATTTCATAGGCGTGGTGCTCAGACAATGCCATATCGGCTTTGACAGGATATTCCGTCCTTCCCCTGCAGCCCTACTTCTCTGGCTACTACTTCTGGGCATGGAAGAATGGTACGACTGGGGCACGCTCGCCATCGTCTTCTCCTGCTGGTGCTGCATTTCATCCCTGATGTGGATTCACAGCCTCATCACCCGCCTGCAGGGTAAAGCCTGCATCCGAAAGACAGAAGACACCTTATTATATATAGGTCGCAACACGCTGCCTATCTACCTCTTCCACCCCATCTTTACGATGGCAGCCAAGTTCTATCATCCCCTCTTTGGCTGGGACAGGAGCGAGATTATCTTCGCCCTCGTTACCATTTTCATCGCCATAGCCGGAAGCATCGGCATCGCAAAGATGATGGAGAAGACCCATCTGGCTTATCTCTTCGGAAAAGGAAAGATGCTGAGATAAATAATACCAGGATTATTTGGTAATTTGTAGATTTTGAAGTACTTTTGCAACATGAATATCAGGAACAAGGTAAATAATATGGATGATGCCAAGCGGGAGAAGCTGGGCGAAGTCATCAGATTCGGAATCGTAGGCGGACTGGCTACGGTGCTGCAATACGTCATCTACCTGGCTATGATGCCGGCGCTGGCCCATTTCATCCCCAACATGGGCGACCACAGTCTAGCTACCACCGCCAACACCATCGCCTATATCGTGAGTTTCATCTTCAATTTCATCGCCAGTACCCGCTATACATTTAAGGTAAAGGCGAATGCCAAGCGCGGAGCAGGATTCACCCTCTCCCACATCGTCAACTACTCGATGCAGACCCTCTGCCTCAACCTCTTCGTAGGCTTGGGTCTAGCCAAACAGCTGGCTATGATACCCACCCTCTGCATCTGCATCCCGGTAAACTTTCTCCTGGTAAGGTTCTTCCTGAAGAAATAAGGGGATTCCCAAAACACGATAAAAGAAAGATATGAAAAAGATATTCGATATTTTTAAAATCAA
>CAVBFV010000283.1:0-4014 GCA_963594575.1 Lachnospiraceae bacterium
CCCTCGTAGTACTTCACGCCCTGAGCATCTGCCACTGGGTCCTTGCGGTCGAGTGAAAGATGGAAGTGGAAGTTAGGGAATTCCTTCTCAAGCTCCCAGAAATCCTCCAGGAAGAAGGCCTCACCCAATGCACGCGCACCGTAGAAGAAGTGAAGCTCACGGTCGGTGGTGTGCAGGGTCTTGGTCATGTGCATAATCTGCGCACGCAATGGAGCCATACCGGCACCACCACCAATCCAGATCATCTCCTTGCCAGAAGTGAAGTTAGGATGGAAGTCGCCGTAAGGACCACTCATCATTACCTTGTCACCTGGCTTCAATGAGAAGATGTAAGAAGAAGCGATACCTGTTGGTACGTTCTGGAATCCTACCTGTGGACGTGGCAAGAATGGAGTTGTGGCGATACGTACGGTCAGGGTGATGATGTCACCCTCGTCAGGATAGTTCGCCATAGAGTAAGCACGAACGGTAGGCTCTGGGTTGTGAGCCTTGAGAGAGAAGATGTTGAACTTCTTCCATGCTCCGATGTACTCCTCGCCAATGAGATCCTTGTCGAAGTCCTTGTCGTAATCGATGCAGTCGTATGCAGGAATCTTGATCTGAGCGTAAGAACCCGGAACGAAGTCCATGTGCTCGCCTGGAGGCAGAGCCACCTTGAACTCCTTGATGAAGCTGGAAACGTTCTTGTTGGAGATCACCTCGCACTCCCACTCTTTCACGCCCATCACACTCTCAGGCACCTTGATCTTCAGGTCGCCCTTCACCTTGCACTGGCATCCTAAGCGCCAGTGGTCCTTGATCTGCTTGCGGGTGAAGTGAGGCTTCTCTGAATCGAGAATCTCGCCGCCACCTTCGAGCACCTGAACCTTACACTGGCCGCAACTTGCCTTACCGCCGCAGGCAGAAGGCAGGAAGATGCCGTTCTCATTCAGCGTAGTCATCAAACTGCTGCCCTGAGGCACGTTGATGGTCTTGTCGCCATTGATTTCGATATTTACATTTCCGCTTGGGCTGAGATACTTCTTAGCCACGAGCAGGATGATAACCAGCAGGAGAATCACTACGAGGAAAACTCCGATACTAGCCAATATAAATGATGTATTACCCATATCTATAGTCCTCCTTTTTTAGATTTTCAAGCCTGAGAAGCAAAGCATAGCCATTGCCATGAGGCCTACTGTGATAAATGTGATGCCGAGTCCCTGCAATGGCTTTGGCACGTCGCAATACTGCATCTTCTCGCGGATGGCTCCCATCAGAACGATGGCGAGAGTCCAACCCAGACCGGAACCTACGGCATAAACGATGCTATCCCATACTGAGGTGATAGCCTGAGTATTGGCAGGATCCATCAGGATGCGCTGCTGCATGAAGAGCGATGCACCCATGATGGCACAGTTTACGGCAATCAATGGCAGGAAGATACCCAGCGCTGCATAGAGCGATGGTGAGAACTTCTCTACAATCATCTCTACCAGCTGCACGATACCGGCGATGACGGCGATGAAGAGGATGAAGCTCAGGTAAGTGAGGTCAACACCCAGAATGCCGTCGGCGCTGAGCACCTTGGTCTGCAACAGGTAATCTACAGGCACGGTGATGAGCAACACGAAGGTTACTGCCAAGCCCAAGCCCAAAGAGGTCTTCACGTTCTTGGATACTGCCAAGTATGAACACATACCCAGGAAGTAGGCGAAGATCATGTTATCGACGAAAATCGAACGGAAAAACAAACTTATTGCGTGCTCCATCTTACTTCTCCTCCTTATAAATATAGGCACGATGTACCCAGATTACACATCCAACGAGAATCAATGCCATGGCTGGCATGGTCATCATACCGTTGTTAACATATCCGAAGTTGTAAGCTCCCTCAGGAATCAGCTGGAAACCGAGCAAAGAGCCGCGGCCCAGGAACTCACGAACAGCACCCACAATCACGAGGATGAGGGCGTAACCCAAACCATTACCTACACCATCGAGGAATGAAGGCCAAGGCTTGTTCATCATGGCGAACGCCTCCAAGCGACCCATCAGGATACAGTTGGTGATGATCAGACCCACATACACAGAGAGCTGCACGCTCACGTCGTAGGCGAAAGCCTTCAGCACCTGGCTCACGATGGTAACCAGGGCAGCAACTACCACCAGCTGGACGATGATACGGATGCGCTGAGGGATGGTGTTGCGGATGATGGAAATAATCACGTTAGAGAATGCCGTGATGATAGTAACGGCAAGTCCCATCACAATGGCTGGCTTCAGCTGGGAAGTAACAGCCAGGGCACTACAGATACCAAGCACCTGGACGAGGATAGGGTTGTCGCCGTTCAGTGGCTTGATGAATGCCTCCTTATTTTGTTTACTAAATAATGCCATAATTTCGCTTAATTATTTAATGAATTTAGCAAGACCTTCCTTGAGCATTGCATCCACACCGTTGGATGTCAATGTAGCACCGGTAACGGCATCCACATTGTTAGGGTCGCTGGCAGGAGCGTCTTTCTCAACGCCCAGAGCGATGCCCTCTACTCCATCCTTGTGAATCTTCTTGCCCTGGAACTTCTGCTGCCACTTCAAGTTGTCCTTGATTTCAGCACCGAGTCCGGCTGTCTCGCCTTCGTGGTTGAAATATACGCCATAGATGGTGTTGTTGTCAGCATCCACGGCAATGAAGCCTGAAATGCCGCCCCAGAGACCCATACCCTTTACGGAGTAAACAGTCTTCTTCTGACCATCAATCTCGCACTCGTAATACTTCATGCCGTCCTTCTCCTTCTCGTCCTTCACCACCTCTTTATATTTGGCAGCCGCAGTAGCGTTGTCAAGGTCGCGCAGGTTCAGGGAGTTCAGAATCTGCTTCTGAGTATCAAGTGCCACGTTGGCATCCTGTGTTGCCTTCAGCGAAGAAGACACGAATGCGAGCAGGAATGCCACGATTACCACGATGATAACCGAATAGATAATAGTATAGCTATTTGAATTTGTCTTCATATCTACATTCCTCCTACATTATTTAATAGCACGTTTAGCACGGCGAGAGATGTTGCCCTGAACTACACAGTAGTCGATGAGTGGAGCAAACATGTTGCCGAAGAAGATGGCGAGCATCATACCCTCTGGATAACCTGGGTTCATCACACGTACGATAACGGCGATGGCACCGATGAAGAATCCGTAGAAGTACTTACCCTTCTCTGTACGGGCAGAGGTTACAGGGTCGGTAGCCATGAATACGGCACCGAAGCAGAAACCACCGAGAACGATGTGCTCATACCAGGCGATAGGTGTCATGCCGAGAGCCTGGAAGATAAGCGCCATCACGATGCCGCCTGCGAATACGCTGCCCATGGTCTTCCATGATGCGATGCCTGTCCAGAGAAGGATGATGGCACCGATGGCGATGGCGATGACTGAAGTCTCACCGATACAGCCAGGAATGAAACCGATGATAGAATCGCAGAGACTAGCTGAAGGCATGCTGCCCTGAGCCAGCTGACCGAGAGGAGTAGCAGCTGTGAAGCCATCAGGCAGGGTGTTACCCAGACCGAAAATAGCATCCTTAGCCACCCAGACCTTATCACCACTCATAGCCAGTGGATATGAGAAGAAGAGGAACATACGGGCACCCACAGCCACATTGAAGATGTTCATACCGGTACCACCGAAGATCTCCTTGCAGAAGATAACTGCAAAGGCGCACGCCAGAGCGAGCATCCACAGCGGTGTAGAGATAGGAATGATCAATGGGATGATGATACCGCTGACGAGGTAACCCTCCTGGATTTCCTCGTGCTTCCACTGAGCCCAGGCAAACTCGATGCCGAGACCCACGATGTAGCTTACCAGCAACTTAGGGAGGACAGCCAGGAATCCGAAGCCGAAGACCTCGATGAAGCTGGCAGCATCCAGTGTACCTGCAGCCTTGAAATTCTGGTATCCCACATTATACATACCGAAGAGCAAAGCAGGAATCAGGGCGATTACCACAAAGCTCATGATGCGCTTCGAGTC
>CAVBFV010000284.1:0-4001 GCA_963594575.1 Lachnospiraceae bacterium
ATTGTACTTGGTAGTCTCTACGAAGAACTCCTCGCCGTAAGCCTCGTGGTTCTTACCGCTGGATGCCTTGGTAGTGAAAGGAGCAGGAATGCCCTCAGGATGAGTCATCTGCAATGCACCATACACCTCATCGGTAGAGATGTGGTAGAAGCGCTTGCCCTCGTATCCCTCAGGAAGACTTTCCCAGTAAATCTTTGCCGCCTGGAGCAGAGACAGGGTTCCCATCACGTTGGTATGAGCGAAAGTAAATGGATCCTTGATACTTCTATCTACATGGCTCTCGGCAGCGAGATGGATGATACCATCCACCTTATAGTCCTGCATCAGCTTCAACATCAGGTCGAAATCACAGATATCACCCTTAACGAAAGTATAGTTAGGCTTGTCCTCGATGTCCTTGAGGTTAGCCAGGTTGCCTGCGTATGTCAACTTGTCGAGGTTGATGATGTGATACTCAGGATATTTATTCACGAAAAGTCTTACTACGTGTGAGCCGATGAAACCAGCACCGCCCGTGATAATGATATTCTTCATTTCAATTAATAATTTATAATTTATAATTAATAATTATTTTGCTGCCGCCAATTCAGCGATGCACTTCTTCAAACTGTCAGTCCAGTATGGCACCTTGAATCCGAAAGTCTGCTTCAGCTTACTCTTGTCAAGTACAGAGAAGTGAGGACGCTTCACTGGGCTTGGGAACTCCTCGCTGTAGCAAGGCTGTATATCGCAAGTATTTCCGCTCAGTTCGCAGATAATCTTAGCGAAATCAAACCAAGAGCAGACACCCTCATTAGAGAAGTGGTAGATGCCCGTCTTATCCAACTGGTCAGTTTCGATGATATGTGAGATGACAGCAGCCAGGTCGCCAGCGTAAGTTGGAGTACCCACCTGGTCGAAGACTACCTTCAGGGCGTCATGGCTTGCCGTGAGACTCTGCATGGTCTTCACGAAGTTCTTACCCCACTGCGAGTAGAGCCATGCTGTACGGATGATGATATGCTTGCATCCAGTAGCTTCAATACTCTTTTCGCCTGCAAGTTTCGTTTTACCATATACCCCCAAAGGATTCGTTTCCCAATCTTCACGGCAAGGTATATTCTTATCGCCCTGAAAAACATAGTCAGTAGATACATGAATCAAAGTACCATCTACCTCCTTCATAGCCTGTGCCAAATTTCCCGCAGCAGTATTGTTGAGCAGATTAGCCAGATCGTAATCTGTTTCAGCCTTATCTACGTTGGTATAAGCAGCGCAGTTAACAATTACCTGAATATCATTCTCCCTCACCTTTTCTCGGATAGCGTCAAGATTGGTGATATCCAGTTTTTCATAGCCTTCAGCCACATCGGTGAAGACAAACTTGTGATTGCTTTTTTGGGCACAGATTTGCATTTCATGTCCCAATTGACCATTAGCGCCTGTTACTAATATATTCATTGTTTTAATATTTTATTCAATATAATATTTTAAAGTCTACTTACCATTTCCCTCTACACATGAAGAAAACTGATATTTTCTTTCGAAATCTATTTCCTACTACCTATATATAAATCCATTCATCTATATATAAATATGTGGCAAAGGTAAAAAAATAATTTGAGTTGACCAAAGAAAAGAAAAAGAAAAGAGAAGAAACTAACATATATTAAACAAAGACCGCCATACTTTTTCACAAAAGCATGGCGGTTTTCCCTAAAACATAATAGATAAGCTTTGCCTTTAAGGGCAAACTTGAATCATCAAGTAGCCTAGTCTATTACCAATCCTTTTTTCCCTAATATAAACTAAACCTGTTTTCCTATTTAAATCAACATACTAAATCAACAAAAGGAATTTTCTTTATCATTAAATACTTTTAGAAGACTTGAAGTGGTAATTAAACCATAAAAACTACTGTTTTCTGATTTCGGTTGCAAAGTTATATCATTTTTTTCAAAGTTGTATACCTAAGTAGTATTTTGGTAAAAAATAAGCCTACCAAAAAAAACAGATAACTCCTTAAGAATCAGACGCTTTAATATATTAACTATTTTTATCTAAAGTAAATGGTATTATATGAAAGGAAATTTGTATCTTTGCACCACAAAACGGACAAAAGGACGAAAATAACATTTAAAAGACGATTTTGTTATAATTATAAAGAAACATTAAAGATGAAACTACTTATATATTTACTTCTTTTGCTTACTGTGCCATTGGCTGCTCAAGGCAAAACGGACGAGAAGACTTTATTGGATCGTATTGACAAGATGATTGAAAACGACCAATATTATCAGGGAATCAAGGAAAAGGAATTGAAACATCTGAAGCGGCAAGCTTATGAAGCTGAAGACGACCAAACCCGACTACTGTTTCTTGACAGCATATATCATGCCTATAGTGCTTACCGCTACGACTCAGCATACGCATATATGAAACAGGGGCTTGAATTGGCTAAAAAATGTCATAACACCTATTATATTTTACGCAACCAGATAAACCAGGCATCCATACTTTCGGTAAGGGGGTTTTATGACAAAGCAGAAAACTTACTCCAATCGCTCAATCCCGACGAGATGCCATACCAGCTGAAGCTATACTATTACTTCACATACGCCTGGCTCTACAGCTATTGGGAATCATACGCCAAGAACTCAGATTACGCCGAAGAATTCCGTGCCCAGAAGAAACAATATATGACCCTTCTGGTACAGAGTTTCAACGAAAACAATAAGCATAACGTCTTCTATCAGTATCTCATGGGCGAATACGCCTATCTCCACAACCCTACCAGCAAGGAATCGCTCAACCATTATCTGAAGGCATTGAAGATGTCGCCAGCCAAATCCCGTATCCATGCCATGTCAGCTTATGGTATAGCCAGATATTACAAAAAAACCGGCAAATTCGACCTTTACGAGGAATATCTCGTAGAGGCATCCGTGAGCGATGGATTGTGCCAACTCAAAGAAACTGTTGCGCTTCAAAAGCTAGCCTACTACATCTTTAAAAAGGATGCGAGCAACAGCAAGAGAGCTGCCAAATATATCCAGCACACTATGGAAGATGCACAATTCTTCAACAACCAACTGCGCATGATAGAGATATCCAACATCCTTCCAGTCATCGCTTCAGCCAACCAGCAGGCTGCCGAGCGCTCTCGTACCCGCTTTCTTTGGGGGTTCATTGGTGTAAGCATAGCGCTGGTCATCATCCTCATCCTCTCCTTAGTCAACAACCGACAGAAGAACAGGCTGAAGAAAAACAAGGCTGAGATTGAAGAACAGAACAAGAAGCAGAAAGAGATGAATGCACAGCTCACCGAACTGAACCAGCAGCTGATAGAGACCAATATCAAGCGAGAGACCTACATGCGCCTCTTTATGGACATCAGTGCGGCTTATATCAGCAAGTTATCAGATTATCGCAAACTGGTAAGCCGTAAAATCAAGGCAAACCAGACCGCCGATTTGCTGAAGAGTCTCAACACCCATAAATTGGAAGAAGAGGAATCACAGATGTTCTACAACCGGTTCGACAAGGCATTCATGGAGTTGTATCCGGGTTTCGTTACTGAGTTGAACAAGCTCCTGCTGCCAGAATGTCAAATGGAAGTTCCTACTACGCACGACCTGACCACTGAGATTCGCATCTTTGCCCTGATGCGACTGGGTGTAACCGACAGCCAGGAGATTGCCACCCTGCTGCATTACTCCACCCAGACCATCTACAACTACAAGTCTGGAATGCGAGCAAAGGCGATTAATCGAGATACATTCGAATCAGATATCAATCAGCTTTGCCACATCATTAATAGTTAATAATTAATAGTTTATAGCATAAACCGCTTTGACAATCTTGCTCAACGGCGCAGCCTCTATAAACTATTAACTATTAACTGTAAACTATTAACTAGCTTCTGTGTATCACGGTTCCGTTAGCCTGATGCGTAGCAAGAACCAGAACCTCAGCTATTTGCACGTGTTCTGGAGCACTTGCAGCATAGAAGGCTACATCAG
>CAVBFV010000285.1:0-3992 GCA_963594575.1 Lachnospiraceae bacterium
GAGAATCTGTGTATGGCTCATCGTAGAACTCCTCGATACCGTGGTCGCTCAACTTACAGCCGTTCTCAGTAAAGAAGTCGTGACGCTTCTGCAAAGCATCAACCATATCCTGGAATGTAACGAGGTTAACACCTGCTACCTCACCGAGCTTGTTCATATAGTCAGCGAAATCTGGCTTCTCGATGTTCATAGCCTTGTCAGGACGCCAAGCAGGAATCATCTTGATTTCGAAACCGCTCTCACGTGTCTGCTTGTGGTAACGCAGGTCATCGATTGGGTCGTCTGTTGTACAAACACACTCTACGTTATAATGACGCATCAAGCCACGAGCGCTGAACTCAGGCAACTGCAACTTCTCGTTACACTCATCGTAGATTTCACGGGCTGTCTTAGGGCTGAGCTGCTTATCGATACCGAAAGCTGTCTTGAGCTCCAGGTGAGTCCAGTGATAGAGAGGGTTACGGAAAGTATAAGGCACAGTTTCAGCCCACTTCTCGAACTTCTCCCAGTCGCTAGTATCAGTACCTGTGCAGAAGCGCTCATCTACACCGTTGGTACGCATAGCACGCCACTTGTAGTGGTCGCCGCCGAGCCAAAGTTCTGTAATACTCTTAAACTTGTGATCATTGGCTACCATCTCAGGGATGAGGTGGCAGTGATAATCGATAATTGGCATTTTAGCCGCATGATTGTGGAAAAGATCCTGTGCTGTCTTAGTGTCGAGCAGGAAGTTTTCATCCATAAATTGCTTCATAATTCGTTATCGTAGTTTTTAAATGTTTATTTATTCACTATGAATTGTAGCGCAAAGATACAACAAATATCGGAAAAAAGAATCGTTTAAGCGAAATATTTTTGATTATTTCACTTAAACGATTACGTTGGGTTGTATTATACAATGATTCTTGTCTTATGATAGCTTTCGCGGAACTCGCTTGGCGAGCATCCTTTCTTCTTCTTGAAGATGCGGTTGAAGTTGCTGAGATTGTTGAATCCGCAATCAAAGCCTATCTCACTGATGCTCTTGGCGGTATCTACCAGCATGCGGGCAGCATAACCCAGACGCAGGTCGATGATATACTCAGAGATATTTCTGCCGGTATGGAGCTTGAAGAAACGGCTGAACGCACTGCTGCTCATGCCTGCCAGCGAGGCAAGCTCCGGCAGACGGAGTTCATCCATATAGTTCTTGGAGATGAAATTCTTCACCTTCAGGATGCGCCGGCTATCGTCTTCTACCGTTACCTTGGCATAACTGCTGGAAGCCAGGGTGCGGGCATTTTCGCAGCGTGACAGTTCGTAGAGAATGGTCAGGAACTGCTGTACGGCATAGAAACCGTCTTTTACGGAACTTAAAGTATCGAGCATTCCGTATACCTTCATGATTGCCTGCATCGGGAATGAGAGTCCCTTCTTCGCTTCCTGCATCATACGGGTAATGCTGGCGTAGGGATTTCTTCCGAAGAGCGTTTCATCACTCATGGAGAAATCAAACTGGATGGTAATCTCACGAATGTCATCGCTGTGGCATTCGTTCTGCTCCCATACATGCTCCAGATCGGGCGATGTGATGAGACAGAGATCATAGTCGCCTATCACCTCCTGCGAATCTCCAACGATTCTTCTTACTCCCTTTGCATTCTCAACAAAGTTCAACTCGTACACCGAATGGTTATGGATAGGATAAGTAAACTCCTTCTTATGCCTGTCTGCAATATAGAGCACATCCTTACCCATCAGCGGTGTTATCTCGTGTATGATTCTTCTATCTTCTGCCATGGTACTAAATGATTAATAACTAATCACTATTTTAGATATTCAAAGTCTTCAGAATGTCGCTCATCTTCTGCTTGGTTGCGATACGGGTAGGAACCAGAGGCAGACGGAGCTCGTTCTCGATGAAGCCCATATCATTGAGGAGCGCCTTTACGCCGGCAGGGTTACCGTCAACGAAGAGCAGACTGTAGAGCTCGGTAAAAGAATGATGAATCTTACGGGCTGGCTCATATTCGCCACGGAACTCGAGACGGATCATACGGCTGAAAGCCTTAGGCAGGGCATTGCCGATAACAGAAATAACGCCGGCAGCACCACTGGCAATCATTGAGAAGGTAAGCGCATCATCACCGCTGATAACATCAAAATTATCAGGCTTGTTCTTGATAATCTCATCTACCTGCTCCAGACTGCCACTAGCCTCCTTCACGGCTACCACATTAGGGAAGTCGCGGGCGATACGGCAGGTTGTTTCAGGCTTCATGTTGATACCGGTTCTGCCAGGAACATTGTAGAGCACGATAGGCAGCGGACTAACCTGGGCAATGGCCTTGAAGTGCTGATAGAGACCTTCCTGAGAAGGTTTGTTGTAGTAAGGACAGATACTGAGGATGCCATCGATGCCACTCCAGTCGGTGTTCTTGATTTCTTCAACGACAGCAGCAGTATTATTACCGCCACAATATTTCAATATCTTGACGCGACCCTTGTTCACGTCTTTCACCAATTCTGTGATTTTATCTTTCTCTTCCTGTGTAAGACATGGAGCCTCACCAGTTGTGGCAAGGATGCAAAGGAAGTCTGCACCATTGTCAATTTGAAACTCTACCAATCGCTTGAGCGACTGATAATCAACCGAGCCATCGGTGTTGAAAGGAGTAATAAGGGCAACACCTAAACCCTTGAATATGTTCTGTGCCATAATCTATAATATCAAAAACGTTGGCAAAAGTACACAATTATTGTCAATTTGCAAAATAAAATTGAACTTTTCTTTCAAGATTGTACCATTTTTGAAAAAAATCTGTATTATTATACCATATTTCACGTTTTTTTAGTAACTTTGCACCCGAATTAAGCAAAGAACGTAGAACAAATCAAAGCTCAAAGTTCATAGCAAAAAACAATAAAGTTCAAAGATCATCATGAGATATTTCATATTCTTCGGTTACGACGGCACCAACTACCACGGCTGGCAGATTCAGCCCAATGCCAATTCGGTGCAGCAGGAGTTGCAGCGCGCCCTCTCCATACTTCTGAGAAAGGAAATGGAGGTGGTGGGAGCAGGAAGGACCGATACCGGCGTACATGCACGACACATGGCAGCCCACTTCGATACCGACAGGATTCCGATGGAACCCGACCAGCTGGTATACCGTCTGAACCGCATCCTGCCCCGCGATATCGCCGTATACGAAGTAAGGGAGGTAGCCCCAGAGATGCATGCCCGTTTCTCTGCCATCTCGCGCACATACCATTATTATATACATACGCAGAAAGATCCGTTTGAGCGCCATTATTCACTGCAGATGAACTATCCCCTGAATTTCGAGAAGATGAACGAGGCGGCTCAGCATTTTCTGCATCACGAAGACTATGCAGCGTTCTGCAAGGCGGGTGGCGACAACAAGACCACCATCTGCCATGTAACAGCCGCCCGATGGATACAGACCTCTCCTACCACCTGGTATTTTGAGATTACCGCCAACCGTTTCCTGAGAAACATGGTGAGAGCCGTAGTGGGAACGCTCATCGATGTAGGCAGAGAAAAGATTACGATGGAACAGTTTCTCGATATCCTGCACAACGGAAGCCGCAGCGATGCAGGCGAAAGCATGCCGGGTAACGCATTGTTCCTGGAAGAGGTAGGGTATGATTTCAAAGATTAAATGATTAGAAACACAAGGGCGCGAGCCTCATTCAACATTCAACATTCAACATTTAACATTCATAAAAATGTGGTTAGTATTAGCATTTCTCTCAGCAGCGCTGCTGGGATTTTATGATGCCTTCAAGAAGAAGGCGCTTTCAGGTAACGCAGTGATTCCCGTGCTCTTTCTGAACACGCTCTTCTCATCGCTCATCTTCCTGCCGTTCATCGTGATGAGCTATACAGGAAATTCGCTGGATGGAACGATGTTTCATGTAGCAGAAGGCGGATGGGAAGTTCACAAGTACATCGTGCTCAAGAGTTTCATCGTATTGAGCAGCTGGAT
>CAVBFV010000286.1:0-3957 GCA_963594575.1 Lachnospiraceae bacterium
GTGGTAAACGATGGAATCAGACAGGAAGGACAGCAATGGGGCGATGAACACGGAATAGAAATCGACCCGGCTTCGGTTCATTCCGTAGAGATTCTGAAAGGTCCGGCAAGTCTTATGTATGGCTCGGATGCGATGGCTGGCGTCCTTATCTTCCACTCCGCTCCTACCCTTGCCAAGGGCGACATGAGAGCAAATTTCTCAACGGGTTATCAAACCAACAACGGACTTTTTGATTATTCGCTCAACTTTGCCGGCAACCAGGGCGGATTTGTATGGAACACCCGCTACAGCGGAAAGATGGCGCATGCCTACAAGAATAAATACGATGGTTATGTATTCGGTTCATCACTCAGAGAGCAGGCATTCTCGCAGCTTCTAGGCTGGAACTACCGCCAGGGGCATTCACATCTCACACTCGATTATTATCATCTCACTCCGGGCATCGTAGAGGGAGAAAGAGATGAGAAAACGGGCGAACTGGAAATTCCGGATGGCTACGATGCCAAGAGTTACGGCAAGCCGATGCCTTATCAGCAGATTCATCATTACAAGGCTGTGCTTGATAATTCCTGGTTCCTGGGCGACGGCAATCTGAAGTTCCTCCTGGGTTATCAGCAGAACCGCCGTCAGGAGTTTGAGGAGGAAGAGTATCCGAAGGAATGCGGACTCGATTTCATGCTCCATACCATGAATTACGACCTGCATTATCTCTCGCCGGAAATGAATGGCTGGAAGTTCTCTACGGGCATCAACGGCATGTGGCAGCAGTCGATGAACAAAGGTTCTGAATTTCTGATTCCAGCCTATCATCTCTTCGATTATGGTGTGTTTGCCACGGTGAGCAAGGAGATAGGCAAATTGAACCTGAGCGGCGGCATCAGATACGATCATCGCCATCTGCACAGCGAGGCTTTGAGAGAAGAGGATGATGCTGAACCGCATGGTTCTGGCTTGAATGATTCTTTCCGCTTCCAGGCCTTTAAGCGCAGCTTTGAAGGAGTAACCGGAAGCATCGGATTGGCTTATGAAATCCTGCCCGATTTCAATCTGAAGCTGAACCTGGCAAGAGGATTCCGTGCTCCAAACATCAGCGAATTATCATCGAATGGTGTGCACGAGGGAACCCAGCGATACGAATTGGGAAATACCAGTCTGAAGCCGGAAAACAGTTGGCAATTCGACCTTGGTCTGGATTATTCTTCGCCTATCATTTCGGCAGAGCTCTCGCTGTTTGCCAATCGCATCAACCATTACATCTATAGCGAGAAGTTGGCAGATGAGAACAATCAGCCAGTCCTCATCGACGACACGCCAGCCTATCAGTTTACTTCGGGCGACGCCCGCATTCTGGGTGGTGAGGCGAGCATCGACATCCATCCTGTGGAGCATCTGCATATCGGCAACACCTTCTCGTATGTCAACTCGGTTCAGTTGCATCAGCCATCCGAATCAAAGTATCTGCCATTCACCCCAGCCCCTCGCTGGGTTTCGGATGTAAGGTATGAGTTTGTCTGCGACGGCAAGACTTTCGACCATCTCTTCGTAAAGCTACAGATGGATTGCAATCTCCGCCAGAACCATTATTTCGCAGCCAACGATACGGAGACCGCTACGCCATCGTACACCTTATTAAATATGTATGCCGGTACCGACGTGAAGCTCCATGGCAAGCGCCTTCTCTCGCTCTATCTTTCGGGCGAGAACCTTACCAACCGTGCTTACCAGAACCACCTGAGCCGTCTGAAGTATCTTGACGTAAACCAGGTTACAGGCAGAAGAGGCGTTTACAATATGGGCCGCAACTTCAGCATAAAGATAGTGGTTCCGATAGAGCTGTAATTCCCCTTTTAGGATAGGCAATTCCTCATCAGAAATCAGAATTTTGAATAAATAAGTGCCGATAAGGATGCCAAAAGCTGCCGGAAAAGCAACTTTTGGCGCCATTATCGGCATTTTTTCGTCTAATTATTAGACAAACATTACTACTTTTCTATGATATTTCGTAACTTTGCACCATGATTAAGAAACAAGGAACGATATTGATTGTTGATGACAACCGCAACATTCTTACTACGGTGAGGATGCTGCTGGAACCCATATTCGATGGCATCATCACCATCGCCAACCCTAACTCCATCCCAGCCAAGCTGAGAGAGGAGCATCCCGACGTGGTGCTGCTCGACATGAACTTCTCCAGCGGAATCAATTCGGGAAACGAGGGACTGTACTGGCTCAGGGAAATCAAGAGTCTCAACCCGAAAACCGAAGTGGTGCTCTTTACCGCCTATGCCGACATCCAACTTGCCGTAACAGGCATCAAGGAAGGTGCCGCCGACTTCATCGTGAAGCCTTTTGAAAACGAGAAGATGATCCGTACGCTGATGGAGGCTAGGGATAAGAACAAGGCTGTGGATAACGTTATTAACAGGAATGGTGGAAAACCGGGTGGAAAAGATGCACAAAGCGCTATGTATTGGGGAGATAGCGAAGTTATGAACAATTTGAGAAGCATTGTGGAAAAAGTTGCCGCAACCGATGCAAACATCCTCATCACGGGCGAAAACGGAACGGGTAAAGAGGTGTTAGCCAACGAGATACATCGTTTATCCACAAGATGTGGAAAGAAAATGCTGCCTGTGGATATGGGAGCCATTACGGAAACCCTTTTCGAGAGCGAACTCTTCGGTCATGTGAAGGGTGCTTTTACCGATGCCAAGGTGGATAAACCGGGCAAGTTTGAGCTTGCCGACGGCAGCACCATCTTCCTGGATGAGATAGGAAACCTATCCTATGGTCTTCAGGCAAAACTCCTTACCGCCCTGCAACGCAGAAGCATCGTAAGAGTGGGCGGAAGTAAGCAGATTCCCATCAACGTACGACTGGTTTGCGCCACCAACCGCAACCTGCAGCAGATGGTAAACGATGGCGAATTCAGAGAGGATCTGCTCTATCGCATCAATACCATCCATCTGGAATTGCCTGCCCTGAGACAGAGAAAATCAGACATCGTTCCGCTGGCAGAAAGATTCCTCCATCAATATGGCGATTTATATAATAAGTTGAATCTCAGTTTTTCGGAAGAGGCTGAGAAAAAACTTACCAGTTTGCCATGGTACGGAAACATCCGTGAACTCCAGCACGCCATCGAGAAAGCCGTGATTCTATCTGATGGCGGAATGATTTCTGCCGAAGATATTGACGGCGGAAACCAGCAGAGAAGAGAGAAACCCCTGGAAGAGGTTCAGACGCTCGACGAGATGGAGAGCCGAATGATAGAGAAAACCATCAGGGAATGTGAGGGAAACCTGTCGGTGGTAGCCGCAAGACTGGGCATTTCCCGCCAGACGCTTTATAATAAGATTAAGCGATACGGTTTGTAGAAGGAGTTAAGAAGTTAAGGAGTTAAGACAATAGCTTTAGTAATCATAAAGTTCAAAGCTCAAATCTCAAAGTTCAAAGTTTCTAGATGAATAATCAGTTAGCAATCATCGTTTTATTGGTGATTTTGGTGGTTTTAATAGCAGTCAACATCTGGCTTTACCGCCACTATCGCCGGAACATCAAGAAGGTAACCTTCCTTTTTGATGCGATAGATAATGGGGATTTCTCCTTCAACTTTCCTACGGAGAAGAGGTTTAAGGAGGATAATATTCTACACCAGTCCCTCAACCGCATCAAGCTCTTCCTGCAGCATACGAGAGAGGAGCAGATGGATCGGGAGAAATATTACGAGCAGATTCTGAATGCGGTGGATACGGGCATCCTGGTGGTAGATAGCCACGACAACATCCTGCAGCACAACCAGGCAGCCCTCCGGTTGCTCGATACGGATGTGCTTACCCACATGAACCAGGTAAAAGGGAAACTGAAGGATGAACACCTGGCAAAGCATGAGACGCAAGCCATGCTGAAAGACAAGCACGTGCGCATCATCGCCCTGAGCGACGTGAGCCACGA
>CAVBFV010000287.1:0-3941 GCA_963594575.1 Lachnospiraceae bacterium
TGCAGCAGTTTGCCAGCCTGGAGGGCAAGAATGGTGGCGAGTTCTATACGCCTTCCTGCATTGTCCGCACGCTGGTAGAGATTCTGGAGCCTTACGAGGGAAGAGTCTATGACCCTTGCTGCGGAAGCGGTGGTATGTTTGTGCAGAGCGCCAAGTTTATAGAGCGCCACAAGGGAAACCTACGCAAAATCAGTATCTATGGTCAGGAGGCAAACCCTGATACGTGGAAGATGGCGCACATGAACCTTGCCATCCGTGGCTTGGATGCGAACCTGGGCAATGTCTTTGCCGACACATTCTATGATGACCAGCACCCTACGCTGAAGGCAGATTTCATTCTTGCCAATCCTCCTTTCAACCTCAGTGACTGGGGGCAGAGTGCGCTTCAGGAAGATGCACGCTGGCAGTATGGTTTGCCACCAGCTGGCAACGCCAACTTTGCGTGGATGCAGCACATGATTCATCATCTGGCTCCAAACGGAAAGATAGGTTTGGTGCTGGCGAATGGTGCGCTTTCGAGTCAGAGTGGCGGCGAGGGACAGATTCGCCAAGCCATCATCGAAGCCGACCTGATAGAGGGAATCGTGGCTTTACCTTCGCAGCTGTTCTACAGTACGGGTATTCCTGTAAGTCTTTGGTTTATCAGTCGCAACAAGGCGCAGAAGGGCAAGACCGTGTTTATCGATGCCCGCAATCTGGGCACGATGGTTACACGTAAGCTTCGTGAGCTGATGCCTGATACGGACATCAAGAAGATTACCGACACCTTCCATGCCTTCCAGCAGGGAACCTTGGAGGATGAAAAGGGCTTCTGTGCCGTGTGCACCACCGAGCAGATTGCTGCTCAGGACTTCATCCTGACACCGGGAAGATACGTAGGAATCGCCGAAGACGAAGGCGACGGCGTGCCTTTCGAGGAGAAAATGACGAATCTTACCGGAGAGCTGAAGCAACTGTTTGAGGAAAGCAAGAAGCAGGAAGAGGAAATCAGATTGCAGTTGAAGAAAATTGGATGGGAGGTGTAAGTATGGAGTGGAAAGAAGATGTTCTAGGGAATGTTCTTGAAGTAAAATATGGAAAAGACCATAAGAAACTTGCAGATGGACAATATCCCGTTTATGGAAGTGGCGGATTGATGCGCTACGTGGATTCTAAGCTCTATGATGGGCCTTCTATTCTGATTCCAAGAAAGGGTACTCTAAACAATATAATGTTTGTTGAAAGCCCCTTTTGGACTGTAGATACAATGTTTTGGTCTATTATAAATACTGACAAAGTAGATCCAAAATTCCTCTTTTATTCTATCTGTAAAAGAGATTTTGCTAGTATGAATGTAGGTTCTGCTGTACCTAGTATGACGGTAAATATTTTGAATGATATTCAGATATCTTATCCGAAGAATATTGAAGACCAGCGCCGCATTGCTTCCATCCTTTCTTCTCTCGACCGCAAGATAGAGTTGAACAACAAGATCAATGCTGATTTGGAGGAGATGGCGCAGGCTATTTTCAAGAATTGGTTCGTTGACTTTGAGCCTTTCAAGGATGGTAAGTTCGTGGATAGTGAATTGGGAATGATTCCGGAAGGATGGAAAGTAGGAACATTGGAAGATTTAATAACCATTAAATATGGTAAAGATCATAAGAAATTAGAAGATGGAACTTTCCCCGTCTATGGATCTGGTGGATTAATGCGATTTGTCAATTCTTGGCTCTATGATGGAGAATCCGTATTAATACCAAGAAAGGGAACGTTGGATAATATCATGTACGTCTGCGAGAAATTCTGGACTGTAGATACAATGTTCTTTAGCGCTCCTAAGATGGATTACGTAATGAAATACGTTTATAATTATATTAAGCGTTTTGATTTTAGTAAAATGAATGAAGGAACTTCTGTTCCATCCAACACGGCTGCAAGATTGAATAAGATGCAGATTCTTATACCAACCCAAGAGGTCCTAGAAATGTATGATGAGACATTATGTCCAATCTACAATAAAAGAAAAATGAATGATAAAGAATCTCGCACCCTCTCCACTCTCCGTGACACCCTTCTCCCTCGCTTAATGTCAGGCGAGATAGAAATCCCGGAATAAGTGGAGCAACGAAAAAATAACGAGAAAGAAAATTAAAAAATATCATTATGGCAGACGACAAGAAATTCACCGAAGACGCATACGAGCAAACGCTCATTGCCCTGTTCCGAGACGAACTCGGCTATGCGTACGAATGTGGCTACGAGGTGGAGCGCGACTATAAGGAGCCTTTCTATCGTGCCGATTTGGTCGCCTCGATGCGACGGCTTAATCCTGAACTGCCAGCCGATGCAATGGATGAAGGAATCAAGCAAATCACCAACATCAGCATCGGTACTTTAGAACAGAACAACGAGCAGTTTACCCTCTGGATGCAAAATGGTCTGGAGGTGGGATTCCTGCAGGATGGCGAAGAACGAACAGCCCTGATGCGGCTCATCGACTTCGACCATCCCGAAAGGAATCTCTTTAAGGTGGTGAACCAGTGGCGGGTAGAAGAGTACAAGAACAAGCGCTGCGATATGGTGGTGATGGTCAACGGATTGCCCCTCGTGGTGGTGGAGCTGAAAAGTGCCATTTCCGAAGACGCAACCGTAGAAGATGCTTTCAAGCAGATCAAGAACTATCAGCAGAGCATCCCGAGCCTCTTCAGCTACAACGCCTTCAACGTAATCAGCGACATGAGCGAGACCCGTGCCGGAACCATCACAGCCAAGCAAGACCGCTACATGGAATGGAAGACCATAGACGGCTCATACGAGTCAACCCTCTTCGCCGACTATCGCACTTTCTTCCTCGGCATGTTCCAGCAGCAGAGACTGCTCGACATTCTGCAGAACTTCATCTGCTTCGACAAGAACCAGGGCAAATACGCCAAGATTCTTACCGCCTACCACCAGTACTACGCCGTGGGCAAAGCCCTGCAGCGCACCCGTACCGCCGTGGAAGGCAACGGAAAAATTGGCGTGTTCTGGCACACGCAGGGTTCGGGAAAGAGCCTCTCCATGGTGTTCTACGCCCACCAGCTGGTGCAACGGTTGCCCGAAGTAACCATCGTGGTGGTAACCGACCGCAAGGACCTCGACAACCAGCTCTTCGGTCAGTTCTGCCGCTGCCAGGACTTCCTTCGTCAGGAACCACAGAACGCCCAGAGCCGTGAAGACCTGGGCAACCTGCTGCGCAACCGCAAGAGTGGGGGAATCATCTTCACCACCATTCAGAAGTTTGAAGAAGGCGACTCGGCACTCTCCACCCGCCGCAACATCATCGTGATGACCGACGAGGCGCACCGCTCGCAATACGGCGATGAGCACTGGGACAACAAGAGTCTGACGATGAAGAAGGGATTCAGCCAGAAGATGAGAGAAGCCCTGCCAGGTGCTTCGTTTATCGGTTTCACCGGAACGCCTATCAGCGACCGTGACAGAGACACGGAGGAAGTGTTCGGCAACTACATCGACGTTTACGACATGAGTCAGGCGGTAGATGATGGAGCCACCCGTCCGGTCTATTACGAGAGCCGTGTTGTGAATCTGAACCTCGACGAAGACACGATGAAGCTGCTGAACGATGAGTTTGACAACCTAGCCGATGAGGGAGCCACCGAGGAGCAGATCAGGCAGGCAAAGCAGGAGCACAGCCGACTGGAAGTACTCTTGGGCGAAGACGCCACCATCGACACGCTGGTAAAGGACATCATCAGGCACTACGAGGAAAACCGTGCACAGGAACTCACCGGCAAGGCAATGATCGTAGCGCTGACCCGAAATATTGCCATCAAAATCTACCGCAAGATGCTGGAGCTTCGCCCCCAGTGGACGGAGAAAGTAAAGGTGGTGATGAGCGGTTCGAACCAGGACCCCGAAGACTGGCAGCCGATTATCGGCAACGAAGCCTACAAGAA
>CAVBFV010000288.1:0-3940 GCA_963594575.1 Lachnospiraceae bacterium
AAATGGTAAGAAAGGAGATTATTTATGTCACAAAAGAAGATATTCAGATGCCAGGATTGTGGGTACGAGACCGAAGTATATGAGGGACGTGGCTTCATGGGACAGCATATCGAAGCCATGTCTTGTCCTGACTGCAGAAACATAGTACCTCTTGTGGTGGGTGGAGTAATTGGTGATGCTGCACCTAGTTTTAATTCTCTTGTAGGAAGGCTATGTCTAAGATGTGGTTCTGACAGGATTCACAGGTGGGATATGCATACTTGCCCAAAGTGCGAGGGCAAGATGCAACCCACTGGCGAAGAAGAGTTCTGGACATAAAATCATATTTTTTGGGACAGAAAGACGAAGAAAGCAAGTGAAATAAATATATAGACATCTTATAGTTCGTTGTCTAGGATTTCCATCATTTCTGCTGCTGTAATCACTTGCGGTTCTTTTGGAAAGTGTTTGAGATTTCCTGTTACTAAGAAGGAGTCGTCCTTGCTCAGGCAGACTTCATAGAAAACCCGGTCGTCCTCATCTGGCATTTCTCCATCATAAGGAAAACGAGAAGAATCAATTCCGTTTTCCTTAAAAAAGTTCAATAACTCATGGATTCTGATTTCACTTAGATGAAATTTTGACCTATTTAGTACATCAAAGTACTCATCCAAGATTTCGTCATTATACAATGGCTTAATTTTACCACTGAGCATACTGTTGATGACCCTTCTTGTTGCTGACGAAGGGTTCTTAGTTATAAACGAGGACACGATAATGTTCGTATCAATGACTGCATATACCATTGCGTTCTTTTCTTAATCGTCTGACTTCTCTGATTTCTTCATTGATCTCATCAAGTGACATATCAATGTTATTCTCTCTTGCTGTGTCACACATGTATTGAAACGCAGCCTTTGCTTTTGCAGTCACTTCATCTTCTTCTTCATTCTTTGCCTGAATGGAGAATGGAATGCTTTTACTGCGAATTACGGCCTTAACAAAGATGTTGATAGCGGTATTCGCACTCATACCGAACTGTTCGCAGAGTTTATCAAACTGTGCTTTCTGCTGGTTGTCCATACGGACTGTCATTGCTGTCTGTGCCATAAGCCTAAAATGTTTAATTAATAATCATTCTGACTGCAAATATACATCATTATGGCGTAAAATGGTGCGACAGTATTAATAATTTAATAAAGATTAATAGTTGAATGAATGATATATGCGTAAGGGCACTAGGTTTAAGAGTGGCTAAGTTCATATTGACATTATTGCTGACAGCAAGATTGCTTTAATTCATCTAATTATTCGTTTAAAAAAAGGGCTAGCCCCATAATCAGGACTAGCCCCCAGTTTTAATTATTTTCTCGATGCAATGAATGTATCTTGAAAGCTGCATAGCACTTCAAGAAAGATTACTTAACCTCAATGTGCTTAACATCGTCTTTCTTCTCCTCCTTGGCTATCTTAGGAATCTCTATCTTCAAGACACCGTCACTGACCTCAGCGGAAATCTTCTCCTGATCAGCATCCTCTGGCAAAGCATAACTCTGAGAGTAGCTGCTGTAAGAGAACTCACGACGCAAGTAATGCTCTTCCTTCTTCTCCTCCTTCTTCTCATCCTTGTTCTCGATAGATACATTCAGATAGCCATCCTTATCGATGTTCATCTTGACCATATCTTTCTTCAAACCAGGAGCTGCAACCTCCATCGTATAAGCTGTAGCACTTTCCTTGACGTTGACTGCAGGAGCTGTTGCGTTCATGCGTGGCATCAAGCCTGTATCAAAGAAGTTGTCATTAAACCAACTGTTCAACCAATTTGAAACACTGTTATTTCTACGAGCTAACAACATCATGTAAAACCTCCTAATTCTATTTTTCTCGTCCTCTCTTCGCCTTCCGGCTCAGTCGGGATTTCTCATTGTTTTTAATTTATCCTTTTTAATAACGATTGCTTCGGCTTACGAGGTTCAAGGATTTCTAGAAACCCTCAACTGTCATTACTTAGGGTTCTTGTCGTTCCCCTTGCCCTTTCGGCTTCGGCTTTCACTCTATGTAGGAGCAAGTTACGTGCCAACCCGGTTTGTAGATTTGGAGTAAACAGTTTTTGCCAATTTTGACTAAAGATTCTGCAAAATTGACAACAATGGATAATTAATTTAAACTTTGCTGCTAAAACTTCATGCTTTTTAAACCTGTTTTTCAATCCATGCCATCAGTACCGCTACAGCATACTGCTGTTCTTCTCCTGTCAGCTGTCTTCCGGCAGGTATATGATGCCATTTGAAGAAACATCCACGGCAGCAGCAGCCTGTAGCATGCTGGGCTATAAATACAGGATGTCCTCTCATCGGCGTCTGCTTGCCGTCATTGGGAATCACGGCAGGAGCAAGGCGTTTGGCAACGAAATCCTCCGCATGCTTACGGATGGTAGCCAAACCCTTTTCTGCAATATATTCCTTATCCTTCTTCGAGAGATGGAAACGGCTGCGAAAAGCTGATTTGGAAAGTCTTTCAAACAAATCAGTCAAGTCATACTCTTTGTCTGGAGAAGTATCGCTTTCCATGTTTTCTGAAGAGATAGAGTCTTTCTGATGATCCTCTTTCTCCTCAGGAAACAAATTGAGTTCTACATATTTTGCTTGGTTTCCTTTTGATTCTTTTTTCATTTCTATTAGCCTCCTATATCTATGAATCTCCTATTAATATTAATGGATATCAGACTCTTACGCTGCAATTTCATTACTTCTTGAATTTTCATATCAAGTAGTGTATTATATTGTACTTTTCCTGCAAAGTTAACAAAAAAATCTAGATTACGTAAGAAAAGGTGTAATATATTGTTCTTTTTATAAAAGATTATAAGTTTCTGAGATTTTTCTTGTTTTTTGCCTTTGAATATTGTTTTTTTCTTAACTTTGCATGCACAATTCATTATAGAATAGCAGTTTATAGTTTACAGTTAATAGTTTATAGTTTACGATTGATTTCGTGGTTATTTGCTGATAACTTGCAGATTTCTTGTGATTTTCTTGGTGGTTTCGAAGAAAAAGCGTAACTTTGCGGTTAGATATTAATAAAATGAATTATTATGGCACAGGTAGCAACAATGAATCAAGCTCAATTGCAAATCCTCGATATGCTGTCATTTATCAAGACTCCTGAGGCTTTGCGAGATTTGAATAAGGTAATCTCCGATTATTTTGTTCAGATGGCTGATGCTGAATTAGATAGGATGTGGAATGAAGGAACCCTGAATGAAGAACGTATCGAGAGTTTCCGACATCTCCATGAACGTACTCCGTACAATAAACCAATATTATAATCTTTAGGTTATGAATATTGTATTGGATACAAATAGTTTGATTATGTCAATCGCCCCTAGAAGTCCGTATCGTAAGGTGTGGAATGCTTTTCTTAGTGGCGACTATAACCTTTGTGTGTCCAATGAAATAATAGAGGAGTATTCAGAGGTTTTATCTCGTAATATATCCCCTCAAGTTTCTGAGGCCATCGTTTATGCTATATTGACTAGACCCAATGTAATTCGCAAAGATCCTCATTATACTTTTGCTTTAATTGAGGCAGATAAAGATGACAATAAGTTTGTAGATTGTGCCATTGCTGCAAATGCAAAGTGTATTGTTACAGAAGACAAGCACTTTAAGGTCCTGGAAAATATTCCTTTTCCTAAAGTGGAGGTTATAGGTATAGAGGATTTTAAATGTTATTTGGATAAGTGGATATAGGTATATGTACTGGTTTTGGTATATCACCATTACATGTAAGGTGCTAGATAAAAATCCTGAGCGTTGGCTTTGTTAAAAGAATATAAAAGGAAAAAGCGTGCAAGCCACATCATAGTCGCCTGCACGCTTTTTTTGTCATCTAAATTTCTGATGATTTCCAATCGAACACGATGGTGTTGTCTTCTTTGATATTGAAGCTCATACCT
>CAVBFV010000289.1:0-3932 GCA_963594575.1 Lachnospiraceae bacterium
GCCTGGTGCTGGTAGATGTCGTTGGCATACTGGCGTGCCTCGTCGTAATTGCGGAATCCCTTTACCTGCATGCGGTGCAGACCATTCTGTTCATCGATGACGAGGTCGAAATTGCGCACGAGATAGGAGGTGAAATTGTATTTCGCCATCTCGAAGAGCAACTGGTTCTCGTTTACAGAATCGGGTACGTAGGCAAGCATGAAGACGAACGGCTCGTTGCGCTCGATGCTGAATACCTTGGCTTTAGTCTTGGCATCATCATTGAGTACGGCGTTGCGGCGCGACCATACATTGCTCAGGTCGAATGTGCCGCCCTTGAGCTGTCTGCCGGCTTTCACTCCGTTGAGAATCATTCCCGCCATCTCGCTGAGTCGGCTGTTCGGATATTTCTCTACCACCTGCTGCATATCGTCGAGACATGCCTGGATATTTCCCTCGTGGAGCTGGGTGAGTCCGCCGATAAAGAGGAACTTGTCGCGGTTGGCTCCTTCAGGATAGCGTTTGTCTGAGATTGCTCGGTTGTGTACCACCTTATTATATAGGTTAGCCTTGAAGGCATCGTAGGTGGCAGCATAGAGCGAATCTTCGAGATGAATGCCCATCTTCGCATCTTCCTCATAATAAGGAGAGGTGAGCAGGGCGGTCCATTGGCTCTCCGGATAATTCGCTTTCAACAGGTCGAGATAGCGGCTGGCGATGGCTGGCTGCTTCCGGATGTTGTAGAGCAGGTAGAGGTGATAGTAGGCATCATCGAGATGTTCGTATGCAGCGTTCTTCTTCACCAGTCGCTGCAACATCCGTTCGCTTTCGTCCAGATCATCGAGCTTATCTTTCAGGATGATGCCGGCATGCAGCAGTCCGTCGTCCAGAATCTGATTGCTTTCTGCCATTTTCTCTTCGGTGAGCGGAATCTGAGCGAGATAGTAGGCACGCTGATGCGGATCTTCTTCTGCACTCAGGTTCTTCTCCTTTTCCTTCTCAAGGTCTTTCTTCTGTGCCTCGTTGAGGAGTGAATCGCGCTGTTCATCGGTCATTTCTTCTACACCTTTGGCATCGGCCACTACGGTCTGGTTACTCCGTCGCCAGTTGTCTATGTTCTTTCTCTTACCCCAGAGGCGTTCAAACTGCTGTTTGCCTTGGGCTACGGCAGATTGGGAATAGAAATACCAGGTACTGCTGTTGCCGAAACCGCCGTTGCCCTGGGCTCCGTTTCCGAAGTTGGATGAGGCATTGCTGTTTCCCTGATTCCTGTTATTTCTGCTGTTATTACCATTGCCGTTATTTCCGCCGGCACTTTGGTTGTCTTGTTTTTCTGCCAATTCCTGGTCGGCAAGTCTTCTCTTTTCTTCCTTTTCTTGCTTTTTCAGGGCATCTATCACCTTGTCAATGGCTACATTCCGCTCTGTTTCGCTCATGTGGGCGAGTGACTGCAGGGAGTCCTGCAGATGGATGGCGTCGGTATAAGGCACCAGTTCGTCGAGTACCTTCGAACGGTCGGAGAGCTGTTTGTAGTCTTTGCGGTCCTGGTCCAGGAGTCCGATGGCTGCATCATAGCATCTTTTGGCATCGCCATATCGGTGGCATTGCCAGTATACATTGCCCAGATGCAGCAGCAATACACCTTTCTCAACTCCGTTGCGCCTTGATTTTGCAGCTCCCTTTTCGTATGCAGCAATAGCCTGAAGGGTATCGCCCTGGTTGAGATGTATGTTGCCGATGGCATAATAAACCTGGTCGAGATATTCCTGGTTCTTGTCGCTTGCAGCCATTCGCTTCAATTTGGATACCATCTTCCGGGAGTTGTTGGTTGCCAGAACCTCGGTCATGGAGATGCGGGCATTGAACTCCAGTTCGTAAGGCGGATTGAGACGGATGACATGCTTGAAAGCGCGGTAGGCATTCTGGGCATGTCCCTGTTGTGCTTCTACCTGTCCCATCAGATACCATAGACGTGCTTTCTGCTTGCGTCGCATCTCATAGCCGATGGCTTTGCGGAGATACGGAATGGCTTCCTGATAGCGTCCGGTCTTCAGATAGTAGAGGGCATAGGTCTTGTCCCATTCCTTCTGGGCACGCCAGTGGATGGAATCGCGCTCGATATTACGGATGACATCTTCTGCATCGTATATCCATCCTGATTCCAGATAACTCTTGGCGAGCCAGGCACGTGCCTTGCCGTAAATGGCGGGTTGGGTAGCGTAGAGGCGGCTCATATAGGCAAAGGTGGCTGCTGCCGACTGGAAATCGCCCTCAAAAAACTGGGAACGGCCCATCAGCATCCATGCCTTCCAAAGGAACGGATTATATTCACGGCGCTGCAGCCATTCCAGGTCTTTAGCAGTCTTGCGGCGTTTCTTGTCCCATACCGGGCGGCGCTTGATGCTATGCTGGTGAATGGCTTTCTCGCATTTCTCGATGGCGAGGTCGTAGTTCGACTTGCCCAGTTCGCGGCTGTTCTTGTTGCCAACAGTATAATAAGGAATCATTTCAGAGTAATTATCCTTATTTCCGTTTTCCTTTTCGAGCGAGCCTTCGATATAGGCTACGGTACCATTATAATAGGTGTTGTATCGGGCGTTGAAGGCATGCCACCATCTGCTCTTCGCTGTATTTTTCTGCGTAGAGCATCCTGCTATGGCCATTGCAAAGGCAAGGACAACCATAGCTGGCAAGAGGTTTCTGAATGGGAAATGCTTCAACATAAGTTTCTTTTTTATTTTAAATGATACTTTCAGGGTTTGCGAAAGCCTTAGTGCTTTCTGGCTGCCAGTATCTTTGCTGCTGCAAACAGGATGATGCTGACGAAGATGATGGTTGCACCTGATGGCACATTGAGCAGATAACTGGCATAGAGGCCCACGATGCAATCGATGCAGCCTATCACGATGCTGGCACCTATCATGCGCTTGTAGCTGTAGGTGAAGAGGTTGGCTGTCATCTGTGGTATGGTGAGCAGACTGATGGCAAGTACGATGCCCACCATCTTGATGGTTGCCACGATGGTCATGGCGATGAGCGTCATCATCATATATTCTATTGCCGTAACCGGCAGATGTTGCGATTTTGCAAAGGTGCTGTCGAATGCGATGGTCTGGATAGGACGCAGCAGAAAGGTGAACAGCAAGGCAACAAACAGGGTAAGACCTGCCAGGAGCCAGAGGTCTGTGCTGTCGATGGCAAGTATGCTTCCGAAGAGGAAAGAGGGCAGGTCTGGCATGAATCCCGGAGTAAGGAAGCAGCAGATGATGCCCACGCTCATGCCCAGGGTCCAGAACATGGCGATGGCAGAGTCTTTGCGCACATCTTTCTTCCGTGATACCCATTGCACGCCGAAGGCACTCAAGATGGCGAATACCATGGCAGAGAGGATGGGGTTGATGCCTGCAAATACGCCGATACCGATGCCGCCAAAAGAGGCATGCGTTATGCCACCGCTGATGAAGACCAGCCGGCGTGTGACGATGTAGGTGCCTACAAAGCCGCAAAGGATGCTTGCCAGTAGGGCGCCAATCAGCGCATTCTGAAAAAATGTATATTGCAGTATATCCATGTCTTTACTTTGAACTTTGAACTTTAAGCTTTGAACTTTGCGCATTGCATGTTTAACTTAAAAAACTGATGACTTCGTCCTTTATCTGGTTAGGCAGGTTGATGCCTCTCAGTATCAGACTTCGATTCCATCCCGCCACTTCGTCTGGCTGCATCGTATAGAGCACTTCCGAGAATTCCTCTACCTCCTCATCGGTATAGTCGTCGGCAGCTCTTCCTGCAAACCGGTCGAGTTCCTCGTCATCGTAGTATTCTATTTCCTTGGTGGCGGCTTCCATCATGCATTCCTGTTCGCATTTTGCGTTCTCTCCGTTGCAGGTATTGCACGAAACTCCTTCCTGCAAAGGCTCTTCATCCTCTCCCTTGCGATGAGAGATGATGCC
>CAVBFV010000290.1:0-3923 GCA_963594575.1 Lachnospiraceae bacterium
TACCATTCTCATCCAATGGCACGTTGAAATCAACGCGTACGATTGCCTTGTGACCGGCAAAGTTAAAATCTTCAATTTTCATTTTACCTAAATTTTATTTAGTTTATGTACTAATTTATTGTTCTAAACCTTTCTGCTGGTTTCAAAAACCGAAGGCAAAGATACAAATTATATTTGAATCAGCAAAATATAGTAGCGGTTTTTATGATTTTTAGTAGATGAAATCGTCTGTTTGCTATATCGGGTTTGCAAAATTCGTGTATTGCGCTTCCTTCTGCCTGATTTGTTAAACAAAATGGAGAGAAATGAAATATATTCTTAACAAATTACTTTTTTTTTGGATTTTTCGATAATAAATAGTACCTTTGTGCGCAGTTAAAACGTTATTACATATAAATGAGATAAAATGGCGAAAGATAAAATTGCTTTTGTGTGCAGCAATTGCGGACAGGAAAGTGCCAAATGGATGGGCAAATGTCCTAGCTGCGGACAATGGAATACATTTAAGGAAATTCGTATTGCTGCTGATTCCGGATCGCAGGCTGCGAAGAATGCCGGAATGACCATGCGTCATGGTGGGGCTGCCACGATGTTTGGCGGGCAGCACAGCGAGCATGACGCTGCGCCGATGAAGCTTCGCGATATTTCTGCGATTGATGAACCGCGCATCGATATGAGGGACGAGGAGCTGAACCGTGTGCTGGGTGGCGGAATGGTTCCTGGCAGCATCACGCTCTTGGGCGGTGAACCGGGAATCGGTAAGAGTACGCTCACCTTGCAGACCATTCTGAACATGACTGACCGCCGCATCCTGTATGTGAGCGGAGAGGAAAGTGCCCATCAGATTAAACTCCGTGCCGACCGGTTGGCTAAAGGACAGGCGATGCTCAGAGAGGGTTCTTCTGCGGACACACAGAAAACGGCTTCTCTTTCATCAGAAGGAGCCTTTGATCATATTACGGTTCTCTGCGAAACGCAGTTGGAGAAAATCTTCAGCCATATTCAGGAAGTGGCTCCACAGTTGATAGTTATAGATTCTATACAAACTATTGCTACGGAAGAAGTAGACAGTTCGCCGGGTTCTGTTTCCCAAGTTCGCGAGTGTGCAGCCTCCCTGCTGCGTTTTGCCAAGACGAGTGGCATTCCGGTTATTCTGATAGGACATATTAATAAGGAGGGAACGCTTGCCGGACCAAAGATTCTAGAGCACATCGTTGATACGGTGATTCAGTTTGAGGGCGACCAGCATTACATGTACCGCATCTTGAGAAGCATCAAAAACCGATTCGGAAGTACTTCTGAGTTGGGAATCTACGAGATGATGCAAGGCGGACTCCGACAGGTGAGCAATCCTTCAGAGTTGCTGCTTACTGAAGATCATGACGGGCTTTCGGGTGTTGCCATCAGCGCAGCCATCGAGGGTGTTCGTCCGTTCCTGGTAGAGACTCAGGCTTTGGTTTCAACAGCAGCTTATGGAACTCCGCAGCGTTCGGCAACGGGTTTTGACCAGCGCCGTTTGAACATGCTCCTGGCGGTTCTAGAGAAACGTGTGGGGTTCAAACTGATGCAGAAGGACGTGTTCCTGAATATTGCCGGAGGATTGAGAGTAATCGATCCTGCCATGGACTTGAGTGTGTTGGCAGCCGTATTGAGCAGCAATGTTGACACACCTATCGAGCAAGGCTGGTGTATGGCGGGCGAGGTAGGTCTGAGCGGTGAAGTCCGTCCGGTGAGCCGTATCGAGCAGCGTATTGCTGAGGCTGAGAAACTGGGATTCCAGCACATCATCATTCCGAAGTACAACAATCATGGTTTCGACCATAAGAAATATAAGATAGAAATTCATCCCGTAAGGAAGGTGGAAGAAGCATTCCGCTGCCTGTTCGGGTGAAGTAAAAAGTAATCATACAGTTCAAAATTCAAAATTCAAAGTAAAATGAAGGATTCAGTAATCATTGTGAGCGGTGGCATGGATAGCATCACGCTGCTCTACGATAAGAAAGACGAGATTGCACTCGGCATTAGTTTTAACTATGGAAGTAATCATAACGAGCGTGAAATTCCTTTCGCCAAGATGCATTGTGAGCGTTTGGGAATCAAGCATATTACGATAGATTTGGGTTTCATGCATCAGTATTTCAAGAGTTCTCTTCTTGAAGGTGCCGATGCAATTCCTGAGGGGCATTATGCTGATGATAATATGAAGAGTACGGTGGTTCCTTTCCGTAATGGAATCATGCTGAGCATTGCCATCGGCATTGCAGAGAGTAATAATCTGAAGAAAGTTTTCATTGCTAACCATGGTGGCGATCATACGATTTATCCAGACTGCCGTCCGGAGTTTATCAAGGCGATAGATGAGGCTGCTGAAGCAGGAACGTTCGTTGATGTGCGCGTGGTAGCTCCTTATACGAATATTACCAAAGGGCAGATTGCGGAGATAGGTAAGAAGTTGGACATTGACTATGCTGAAACCTGGAGCTGCTATAAGGGCGGTGAGAAGCATTGTGGCAAATGCGGAACCTGTGTAGAGCGCAAGGAGGCTTTGGCCGAGGCGGGTATTGAGGATACTACAGAGTATGAAGAATAAGGATGAAGATGAATCAGGCGTTCTTCGTTCCCTATATATAATAAGGTATAATCAGAATAAATATAATAAAAGAAAATGAAAACAGCGATTTTATCTGCGGCTCTGATCCTTGCATCAACCGTTGCAATGGCTCAGAAGAGCAACTTCCAGTTGAAGGTGGATTTGAAGAATTTCAATTCCGATTCTGTACTTGTTTACAAGGGCAGAAATGTTAAGATGGATACGGTTTTGGTGAAGAATGGCAAGTTTACCTATTCTGCAAACCTTGATAAGGCTGCCGGATACGTTTTCCTCTCACCTGAAACTTATCGTGGTGCAGGTCAGTTTATGTTCAACCTGCCTTGTGTTCCTGGCGAGAAGGCTGAAGTTAAGGGCGATACAAAGACCCGCTTCGATATTTCGGGTTCTAAGTTCTATCAGCAGTATCATGAAGTAGATGTTCTGCTGGAGAATGCTAATAAGGAGTTGAGAGATTACGAAGCTTCCCTGAACCAGAGAATCAAGAATGGTGAGACCCAGCAGACCATCATGGCAGAATATGAGCAGAAGGCTCCTGCCCTGCAAAAGGCAAAGGACGATAAGATTTTCGATTTCGTAAAGCAGCATCCTGATTATGAGGCTTGTGCTACTATCATAGAGCAGTTTGATGATGTCAGCAAGATGGAGAAACTGCTGGGCTTGCTCTCTGAGAATGTGAAAAACGGCAGAATGAAGGCTTTCTACCAGCCAATGATTGATATGGCTAAGAAGCGTGCTGAGGCTGAGGAGAAGGCTAAGAAGGTGCAGGCTGCCGGTGTTGAGGCTCCTGACTTCACGCTGAAGGATATTAAAGGAAATGATTTCAAGCTTTCCAGTCTTCGCGGTAAGATTGTAGTTCTCGATTTCTGGGGTTCATGGTGCGGATGGTGTATCAAGGGAATGCCTAAGATGAAGGAGTATTACGAGAAGTACAAGGGTAAGTTTGAAATTCTTGGTGTAGATTGTAATGATACAGAGGCTAAGTGGAAGGCTGCTGTTGAGAAGCACCAGTTGCCATGGATTCATGTTTACAATCCGAAGGACAGCAAGGTTCTCAGCGATTACGCTGTTCAGGGTTTCCCTACAAAGATTGTGATTGATGCTAATGGTAAGATTATCAAGACCATCGTTGGCGAGGATCCTGCTTTCTACACTTTGCTTGATGAAGTGTTGGGCAAGTAATGTTAACATAAAACAATGTCGCCCTGTAAGTGCAAAATTTTATTTGCTCTTACAGGGCGATTTTTTGTTTGCTCAGTATTTTATTTCTTTTTCTTCTTCAATTCCAGTTTCGGAATCTTGATTTTCTGTCCGG
>CAVBFV010000291.1:0-3891 GCA_963594575.1 Lachnospiraceae bacterium
CATCAATAGGCTGTCCGATGACATTCATCATACGGCCCTTGATTTGCTCTCCGGCTGGCATCTGGATTGGGTTACCTGTAGGGATAACCTCCAAGCCGCGCTGCAAACCGTCAGTATTATCCATAGCGACACAGCGAACTGTATCCTCACCGATGTGCTGCTGCACCTCGATGACAAGCTCGCGGCCGTCTGGACGTTTTACCTTCAGAGCTTCATAAATTTTAGGAAGCACCTTCTCTGGATTCTCGCCCTTTGTATCGAAGTAAACGTCGATAACAGGACCGATAATCTGAGAGATACGTCCGTTAATTTGTGACATAAGCTTATTAGTTTAAATGTTATATATATTTATATTATTTTTGGCTGCAAAAGTAACAACAATTTATGGAAGCCACAAATTAATTAAAAGTTTTATTCGGCTTTTATACCTTATTAAACCATTTTTAGTTCCCTTTAAACCATTTTCCTATGCAAAAGCAAGAAGTCAGGAGTCCAAACTCCCTTCTTCTTACTCCAATCTCTATAAATCAGATACTCAACTCGTCCAAAACCTTGATGAGTTTACGGTCGAATGGCTTATCTGAGCGGATGGCTTCAGAAAGTGGCACGTATACCACCTCGTTATTGCGTACACCAATCATCACATTGCGCTGTCCCTGCATGATAGCCTCGATGGCACCACAACCGGTACGGCTCGCAAGAATACGGTCACGGGCTGATGGACGGCCGCCACGCTGCAAGTGACCCAGGATAGATACACGTACATCAAACTCAGGGAACTCCTTGCGCACACGGTCGGCATAATAAAGAGCACCGCACTTAGGACTCTCTGACACGATGACGATACAACTCTTCTTAGACTTACGGATACCACGCTCCATGAATTGAGCCAACTGGTCTACGTCGGTAGAATCCTCTGGAATGATAGCTGCCTCTGCTCCACTGGCGATAGCTGAATTCTGCGCCAGGAAACCGGCATCACGGCCCATCACCTCGATAAAGAAGATACGCTCGTGGCTCTGCGCAGTATCACGGATGCGGTCTACACATTCTACGATGGTATTCATCGTAGTATCATAACCGATTGTATTGTCTGTACCATAAAGGTCATTATCAATTGTTCCTGGCAATCCGATGCAGCATACATCAAACTCACGTGCGAAATTCATCGCACCGGTCAGTGAGCCGTTACCGCCAATCACGACAAGCGCATCTATTTCCTCTTTCTGAATCGTTTCAAATGCCTTCTGGCGACCTTCCTCGGTCATGAATTCCTTAGAACGGGCTGTCTTCAGCATCGTACCACCTGTGCCGATGATACCGCTTACATTCTCTGTAGAAAAGGTTTTAATTTCATCATTGATGAGACCATCGTAACCACGATAGATACCTTTCACAGTGAAACCGTTGTAGATAGCCGAACGGGTAACCGCACGGATAGCAGCATTCATACCTGGAGCATCTCCTCCAGATGTTAAAATTCCAATAGTCTTAATCTTTGCCATAACTATACCTTATTATATTATATATATTTTTTTAATGTTAGTTTATTATCCTCTCAGGATGATGTTTTTCATCCATTACCCCTACATATACAGTAGGTATCCAAGGGTATACCCCTTGCTTTGTTTGGGCTTATCGATTTAAATAATTAGGTTTGCGGCACCAGCCACCAGGATATGGGAGAGCCAAAGGATAGCAAGTCCGATGACGCCACCCATCAAAGCTTTCCAGCCAATATTGCGGAAATACCATCCCATGTGCATACGTTCCATCTTCATCAGGGCAAGACCGCTGATTGTACCGATACCAAGAACGTTACCACCAGCCATTACGCAATATGCAATCATCTGCCAGTAGATACCATTGGTATGATAATCAGTAAGCATACTGAATGAAGGATCATTCACATTTGCCAGATCATGAAGGGAGAAAAAGTTCATGGCTGTAGCAAAGTTGTCAAGTACAGTACTGATGATACCAGCCAAGACGCCATGCAACAGCACGCCAGGACGCTTATCATCCATACCGACAGAGTTGAGAAGAGTAGCAAAATCGTCAAAAGCGCCGGTCTCCTTCACCACTCCGATGGCAAGCATGATACCCATCACGAAGAGAATCATCTGGACGACTCCGTATTGGAACACTCTAGGAGTACGACGGTCAGCCATCGCATCCATATTCATGAGTTTACGGTTGAATATCTCGTTCACAATCCAGAGTACACCCAATACGCAGAGCGCACCGAGGAAAGGACTTAATTTCGTAATATTATGGAAGGTAGGGATAAACCACAATCCACCGATGCCCACAAAGAGCATCAGCAAGCGCTGCCATACATTGAGACGGGTATCATCCCCGCGGTATGGCATAGCAATCCATTCTGTCTCTACTCTTTCAGGCAGCATGCGCTGCATCATCAACAACGGAATGAGCCAGGCTGCAAGACATGGCAGCAGAAGCGACAGGAAATAATGAGTAGCCGTTACAGCACCCATATTCCACATCACCAGTCCTTCCGGATTTCCGATAACGGTAAGAGCTCCGCCACAGTTGGCAGAAAGAAGAATGGCACCTCCATACACCATGCGCTGACGACGGTTTGGAATTACCCCATGCATCATCGTAAGCATCATCACTGTTGTAGTAAGATTATCGAGATTTGCCGAGATAACAAAGGTTACGGCAGCGAGAATCCATAGCATTTTCTTGGCGCTTCGGGTACGTAACAACTGGCGTATAAAATCGAAACATCCGTTGTTATTGAGAATTTCAACTATCGTCATAGTAGCAAGCAGGAAGAGTACGATTTCTGCAGCTCTACCCACATAAGGAAGGAAGATGTTACGGGCAATAAAATACTTCACCGTTGTACTGGTGGATTCTATCTCGTTCCACATTCCGAGATTCAGATAGCGTGAATAATCAGAAGAGTGTTCACTGGTCACGAAGTCCATACCGAAACAGATATAGAGAACCCATCCTACCGTTCCAGCAAAGATGGCTACGGCAGCACGGTTCACCTTGGTAATATTCTCGGTTGCAATGAGAATATATGCCAATATCAGTATGGCAAGGATGACTAGTGTCATATCATTATTTTATTATATTCATTACATTTTGGGCGCAAAGGTAACAATTATTTTGTTATCGCCAACATTTCGGTGTCTTTTTTTAATGAATTTAACTCATTTTCATACAAATGAAAAATTCGCCCGGTTTTTTCTTTCACCATTATTTTTCTTCCCTCTTCATTTTCATCATAGAATCAGATGAAAACACGGATAACAGAGAAGAACATCACAGGAAGAAATATCGAGGAGGAAATCATCAGAATATTGAAAGGTTATGCATATATAAATTATGTATTTCACCGAAGGAACCCACCAAAAACAGTGATTTTAGTTAAATATTACTAACAAAAAGAAGAAAATCAAGAGTAAATGCCTGTAACTCAAAGAAAATGAGTAATTTTGCGCCCGATTTATACAATTCACATAAAGTCAAACTTTATTAATTTTAATTTTTTAATTATTTTTTATGTCAGATTTAAAGAACGTAAAGCCATTGGACGACTTCAATTGGGATGAGTTTGAGAATGGCACAAGCGCAAACGTCAGCAAAACAGACCTCGAGAAGGCCTATGACGAAACTCTTAACAAGGTAACAGAACACCAGGTTGTAGAGGGTACAGTAATCTCTGTAGACAAGAAAGAGGTTATCGTAAACATCGGTTACAAGAGCGATGGTATTATCCCTGCTTCTGAATTCCGTTACAACCCAGACCTCAAGGTAGGCGACAAGGTTGAGGTTTATGTAGAGAACCAGGAGGACGTAAAGGGTCAGTTGGTACTCTCTCACAAGAAGGCTCGCCTCAGCAAGTCTTGGGAG
>CAVBFV010000292.1:0-3854 GCA_963594575.1 Lachnospiraceae bacterium
GCCTGCTCCTCAATATAGGCAGCATCGCTGAAATAGTCGATACGCATAGCCTTGCGAACCTCGTCCATGGTCTGGGCTGCAAACTCGCGAGCATCCTCGCTACCCTTCTTCAGGATGTTGAATACCTCAGGAATATCCTGCTCAAACTCATGACGGCGGGCACGGATTGGGTCGAGCATCTTGTTGATGACGCTGTTCAGGAACTTCTTGCAAGTACCGTCACCGATACCACCCTTCACATACTGCTCCTTCAACTCATCCAATGTCTTGAACTCAGGCCAGAATTCAGCGAAGTCCTCTGGTGTAGAGAATGCCTCAAGATAGGTGAACACGGCATTACCCTCCAGATGTCCTGGCTCTTCCATGCTCATACGTGGCTCACCATTAGACATCTTCTTTACCTTCTTCCAAACGGTCTTCTCATCATCGCTCATGTAGATGCAGTTGCCGAGACTTTTACTCATCTTCTCCTTACCGTCAGTTCCAGGGAGGCGACGGCAGCAGGCAATCTCAGGAAGCAGAATCTCCGGCTCTACCAATACAGGTGCATAAGTCTGGTTGAAGCGGCGAACCAACTCGCGGGTTACCTCCAGCATAGGCTCCTGGTCCTCCCCGGCAGGCACGGTTGTTGCCTTGAAAGCGGTGATATCGGCAGCCTGGCTCACAGGATAGCAGAAGAAACCGAGAGGAATGTTTGCCTCGAAGTTACGCATCTTGATCTCAGTCTTCACGGTTGGGTTACGCTGAACACGAGATACAGAGATGAGGTTCATCAGGTAGGTAGTCAACTCAGCCAACTCCGGAATCATACTCTGGATATAGAGTGTACACTTCTTTGGGTCGAGACCCGCAGAAAGGTAGTCGAGAGCCACCTCTGTAATGTTCTGGCGAATCTTCTCAGGATTGTCGGCATTATCAGTCAAAGCCTGAACATCTGCCATGAAAACGAACATTCTGTCGAAGTCGCCAGCGTTCTGAAGTTGTACTCGGCGCTGCAGAGAGCCGATGTAATGACCCAGGTGAAGTTTACCTGTAGGACGGTCGCCCGTCAATATAATCTTTCCCATTTTCTTGCAATTTATTATTATTTTAGCTGCAAAGGTACGGTTATTTAATCAAAAAACAAAATTTTTTCTATCTTTTTTCATTTACTCTATCACCCAATCCTCTATATTTCCCTTTGAAGAGTCGAAGTTGATACCAACTTTCGTTATAGGTTTGTTGCAGAGAGCGAAACGCTGGCGATAGTTTTTGAGATTGATTTGCTGCATTGCAGCCTGAGCACTCTTATCAAGTTTCAGTTCTATGATGTATAAATCCGTTCCAGTCAACAAAACGACATCTACCCTTCCCTTTGGTGTATGTACCTCTACATCTACCAGATAATCGGTGAGAAGCGAGAAGATGATGAAAAGCATCTGCTGATAATGCCCCTCATGATTGGTGACATTACAATAAGGCACAGTACCCAGAAATTCCTGTAACAGATGCAAAGCTCCATCCATGTCTTGCTTATCCAAAGCTTGTGCTATGCGACGAGCCGTATTGGTAGTAGCAAGCGTATTACCAGTAACATAAGACGGAATCAAAGCCTTGGCCAGCCCTATCTTCACCTCCTTGTTAGGAATATCAAGCGTATAATAGTTATAATCTCTGTTATAATCCTTGATGGTCAGATAACCACTCTGGTAAAGCAGCGGCATCAATGTTGTCATGTCCTCTGTAGGAGCATCAAATTCACTCTCATCAGCCTCAACACGTGTAATACCTGTAGGAAGCACATCATATTTACGCATCATATTGATAAGATAGGTTGGCGTACCTGAGGCAAACCAATAAGAACCTAGCTTACCCTGAGCGAAGCAATTGAACAGACTGTAAGGGTTGAAGACATCAGGCGAATAAGCAGAAAAATGATATCCATCATAATTTTCTGTCAACTTATCCAAAGTCTGCTCCTTGGTAAGATGCATTTTAGTTGCCAACACTTCTATATCCTCTGACAATTGCCCGCTAAGTTCTTCCTTGGTGATGCCCAGCATACCAGCATATTCATCATACATGGATACATTGGTGACATTATTCAACTCACTGAATATACTCACTTGTGAAAACTTAGTGATACCCGTAAAAAAGACAAAACGAAGATAGGCTTCACGCGCCTTCAGCGGACTGAAAAAATTACGCATGATGTTGCGAAGCTTAACCAACTGCTCTTTTTCATGAGCCACGTCCAGCAAAGGAGCATCATACTCGTCAATCAGAACAACAACCTTCTTGCCTGTTGTCTGATACAAAGCCATGATGAGATCTTTCAAGCGAAGATTTACATCTATCTTCTCATTATGAAAGCCAAATTTCCTTTCCTGTTCCTCCACCAGATCTATCAGATATCGTTGTAGCTGTTCTTCTGACATATACTTTCCACCACTCATATCTAAATGGATTACAGGATATTCTATCCATTCTTTTTCAAGCTGTTCCATGGCAAGTCCTTTAAACAAGTCTTTCTTACCTTCAAAATAACTCTGCATGGTAGAAACCAAAAGCGACTTTCCGAAACGGCGTGGTCTCCCTAAGAAGAAATATGTACCATCAGAATGGGTCATGCGGTAGATATATTCCGTCTTATCAATATAGAGCTTGTCCTCCTTACGGATACGCTCAAAGGTCTGTATTCCCAAAGGATATTGTTTTATAGCCATAATCGCTTATCTTTTATGATTTTCTTTAATCAATTTCATCTATCTTCTTCAACTGATACCCCTCAAACTGCATAATTATCTTATGGAGTTTGGTACCTTGGCGCAAAGCTTCCACTCTTGGAGCATCGGCATATCGGTTTATTTGTTCCACAGCTTGCTCCCATTGTTCTTCCGCCTTGGTTTGTCTACCGTTATCAGCCGTAGCCCCAAAATCTTTCTTTGACAGCATCTTCAGTTCTATAATATAGCTGTGCTTGGTATCGTAATGAGTCAGGTCTGGCAACAGGAAAAAGTCACAATATCCATGATTCAATTCCAATTCCGGCATCGTATAATAGTAACTGTTCAGATTCAAATATGCCATGAAGAAACCTTGCAGATTACGTTCACCCTCTATGCTATCTCTAACGGAAGAGACCTTGGCATAAGCCTGCGCCATAAACTCCAGGGCAGGCTTCCATTGACCATCAAAAGCCATATCGGTAAACAAAGACTTAAGACTTATCTCGTCTACCATACTCACTTCCTCATATTGTTCCAGCAGATACGTATAGTATTGCTTACGAACATTATTATTTGGTATGCCAAGCACCAGCTGGTCTCCACGTGTTCCCTTTATTGTCAACATTCCATAATAGAACAGAAGACTGATAAACATCTGTGGCTTAACCAACAATTTGGCAGGGAAACTTTCCTCTATATTACCTCTTATTTCTCCATTCTCGATGATAGTACGCAGCACACCCTTACGGTCGCCATCCAGCTTATCCAACTGCAGCAATTTCTTCATCTTGCCATAGTCTGTCTTGGTATTAGGGTCCATCATCTGCTCCGGTGCATTACCAGTCTCACGATAATTGCGCAAATAATAGAACACCATATCGCTGTTGAAAACCTTACTTTGCGTCTTCAATGCACTTCTGGAGAAACAATAGTTATCATACCATGGTTTCATATCTTCTATGATAGCCTCCACATCACTATCCGGACGAATTTCCCCATTCTCCTTATAATAAGTGAAGAGCTCTCTTACATCTTCCGTAGAGAAACCAAGCATTTGATTAAAGGCAGGCTTGGTAGAGATATGCCATCCTATGTTGAATCCACTGGTCAAATCATCCAGAGTAACAGGACTTACGCCTGTCATAA
>CAVBFV010000293.1:0-3853 GCA_963594575.1 Lachnospiraceae bacterium
ACATAACCGCTAATTTTCTCTTGGGCAAACGCATGGAACGCCACGAACAGAATAGTGAAAAGAACTATTATTTTCTTCATCTTTTTTCTCTCTTTTCTATTTTACCTTAGACACTTATCTTGCTAATGTCTTTAAGACGCTTGTCTGGCAAAAAAGTAAACTGCTAATTATCTTTCAATCGGATTGTATGGCTCAGCACGCTTGGAATGCTTCAGGATATTTCCTTTTTCATCCTTGATCTTTACAATTGTAGCATACTTGGCATCTTGAAACAGATAACCGATTGGATCGGCATAGTATTTTTTGTAAATGGAGGTCAATGATTTGCGGTCGATAGGCTCGAAAGTCTTACCTTTATAATAGATAGGTAGGGAGCCTTTGCCTGTTGTGAGTCCTACAGCTGTAAATCCATAATCGTTCTCGGAGTCGTGAGCTTTGAGAATCAATCCCGGCAGTCCGCTCAGCTTCCAGGGACCATTGTCAATAGGGATGTCTTCCGTGTACCATGCAATCCATGTTCTACCTTTAAACTTGGCAATAGCCTGGTGGCACTCGTAACCGCAGATGGAATCGATACTGTCTGTGAGTTGCCAGTCTATCGGTTCCATCGGTTCAATGCACAAATATCTGTCAGCAGCAAAGAAATCGAGATAGGCAGTCTTGCCCTGTTCTGGATAGTTCTTATATACTTTCCAATTAATCTGTCCGCCATTACCGGAGAAATTGACAGGTATTCCTTTTGCCATATTTGCGGAGATGGTAGAGTCTCTTTGGAATATCGGATAACTGTAGAATGCGGAATACTTGTTGCCAATCTGCAAGAGCATTTTCTCTTCGATGCGGCCAATGAGGGTGTCGGTCTTGGTATATTTCTTTTCGTAAATATACTCGGCATCATATACTACCTGATACTTTACCTGATCAATGGAATCTCCCATGCCAATGCTTGATTCATCGAACAGGTTTACTGTTTGAGCTTGGAGCATGCAAGCATATAATGCAAGCCATGCTATTAATAATACCTTTTTCATAATCTTCGTCAATTATTCATTATTTTATCTGTTTCATTCGTTTTTGTGATGCAAAGGTACTGAGCTCATCCGATGAAATCGATGATTTCTGTTACTGAGTTATTACTTTTGCTTCTTTTCGCCTATTATTATTTTATTACTCTTGCCTTTGTTTACGGATTTTTCAGTAACTTTGCCGTCAAATTCAAAAGATCAGGAATGTATGAACAGTAACAGTAAGCTGAAAATAGCATGGATGGTATGTGGGGTAGCAATCGTATTGTTGTTCTGCACGCAGGCTTATTGGCTCCATCTTCAATGTCAATATAGCTTAGACCAGCAGGTAGAGCAATTCAAGAAGGATTGTGATGAAGTGTTAGCGCAAGATTTGAAGAATAGAAAAAAGTTGCAGGAGAATTCATCTACGAAAGGTAGAAGAGATACGATTATGCTCAAGGTAGAATCTGAATATGATATGAAAAAGGGATGTAGCCGTACAACGCTTTCTTTTTGGAACAATCACCGCTTTCTTGTCCGTTTGAATGATCCTGATCTTACGGGTGATGATGCTTATCTCATCATCAGCAGATATCTGGCTTATATAGGTAAGCATCCCTCGTTGGCTTCTTATCAAAGATTACTGGATGATAAGGGATATGGGAAGATATCCTTTTTTCGTCATCTGGATTACAAGACCGTCTTCCTGAATGCAAAATATGATGCCGAAGGCAGATGGTCACGTGTGGTGACGGTGAAGTATCAGACGAACCCAATGTTTCGCCAAGGTATTTCTTTTCAGGTGCCCATTCCTATTACTCGAACGCTCAAAGCCATGATGTGGCAATTGATAGGAAGCATCTTTCTCTTTTTCATCTTGATAGGATGTCTGTATTATCTGGTGAAGACCATAGTCTTCCAGAAACGCATTGATGGCATTCGCCATGAGTTCCTGAAGAATATGATTTATGAGTTGAAGCAACCGAAAGAAGACGACAAAGGTGAAGAATCTGCTGTTTTTATCGGTTCCATTGCTTTCTACTATGCGCAGAATGAACTGCTATGTGGTAATTTCAGAGTAGTCATCACATCTCGTCAAGCTGAAATTCTGAAGCTTCTTGCCGAGAACCAGAACCAGCTTGTAGAGCGGGATTTCATACTGAATGAAGTATGGGGTGATGACTCATACTCCAATTCCCTAGCCCTGAACGTGCAGATTACCTATCTTCGCAGGGCATTGAACCTGGATGAAAAGGTAAGTATCGAAGCTGTCATCAAAAAGGGATATATCCTGCGAACCTGTTGATCTTGTTATCAACTCTCATCTTTTTAGAAAGGTGGAAGTTTTTTTATCTTAATTTATTTTGTCCTTCACCTATTTTGTTGTAACTTTGCACACTGAAAGTCGAATTTAAATTATTTTATGTAATTATGGCAAAAAAAGCTCTTTTAATGATTCTCGACGGATGGGGAATCGGTAAGCATGATAAGGGTGATGTTATCTTCAAGACTCCAACTCCTTATCTCGATTATTTGACAGCAGTTTCAGCACATTCTACTCTCCAGACTTGTGGCGAGGACGTTGGTCTTCCTAACGGTCAGATGGGTAACTCTGAGGTAGGTCACCTCAACATCGGTGCTGGTCGTGTGGTATATCAGGACCTCGTTAAGATCAACAAGGCTTGCGAGAGCGGTGACATCTTGAAGAATCAGGAGATCATCAACGCTTACAGCTATGCTCAGAAGACAGGTAAGAAGCTCCACTTGATGGGCTTGACTTCTACCGGTGGTGTTCACTCTTCTTTGGATCACCTCTTCAAGTTGATTGAGATCGGTAAGGAATATGGTTTGAAGGGGACATACGTTCACTGCTTCATGGATGGTCGTGATACAGACCCTAAGAGCGGTAAGGGCTTCATCGAGGAGGTTCAGGCTTGCTGCGACAAGAATGGTGCACACATCGCAAGCATCGTGGGTCGTTTCTATGCTATGGATCGTGACAAGCGCTGGAACCGTGTGAAGGAAGCATACGACTTGCTCGTTGAGGGTAAGGGTAAGCAGGCTGACGATATGGTGAAGGCAATGCAGGAGAGCTATGATGAGGACGTAACTGACGAGTTCATCAAGCCAATCAATAACTCTAAGGTTGACGGTACTATCCAGGAGGGTGATGTTGTTATCTTCATCAACTACCGTAACGACCGTGCCAAGGAGTTGACACAGGTGTTGACTCAGCAGGATATGCCAGAGGAAGGCATGCACACCATCAAGGACTTGCAGTACTACTGCATGACTCCATACGATGCAAGCTTCCAGGGCGTTCACATCCTCTTCCCTAAGGAGAACGTAATGAATACCCTCGGTGAGTACTTGAGCGCACAGGGCAAGAAGCAGCTCCACACTGCAGAGACGGAGAAGTATGCTCACGTAACATTCTTCTTCAATGGTGGTCGTGAGACTCCATACGAGGGCGAGGACCGTATCCTGGTTCCTTCTCCAAAGGTAGCTACATACGACCTGAAGCCAGAGATGAGCGCTTACGAGGTAAAGGATAAGTTGGTTGGTGCTATCAACACTCAGGAGTACGACTTCATCGTTGTAAACTTCGCTAATGGTGATATGGTAGGTCACACAGGTATCTACAACGCTATCGCTAAGGCTGTTCATGCTGTTGACAACTGCGTAAAGGACGTTATCGAGGCTGCCAAGGCTAACGATTATGAGGCTATCATCATCGCTGACCACGGTAATGCAGACCACGCTATCAACGAGGACGGTACACCAAACACCGCTCACTCTTTGAACCCAGTTCCATTCATCTACGTAACTGACAACAACTCAGCTAC
>CAVBFV010000294.1:0-3843 GCA_963594575.1 Lachnospiraceae bacterium
GTTAATAAACATTAAGCAAGAGAAAATATTTCGTTTTCTCTTGCTCAATTAAAATTTTTATTGTACCTTTGCAACCGCAAAAGCAAAATGGTGCCATAGCTCAGTTGGTAGAGCAAAGGACTGAAAATCCTTGTGTCCCCGGTTCGATTCCTGGTGGTACCACTCCTCCTTTCATAAAAGGCGGTTACTAACTGTGGTTAGGGCCGTCTTTTTTTTATATCCATACCTCAAGGTAACAGATATTACAAACAAGACAAAGTATAAATTAATTAAACAAACTAAACTTAAAAAGCTTATGAAGAAGATTTTAATAGCTTTATTGGCCTGTTTCTCATTTGTATCAGCCAATTCCAAAGATTACAGTAAGTATTATCAGAACCTACCTGTTCAGATGCAGCAACCAACACTGCCTAGCATCCCAGACAATCATGTCAGTATCTTAGAATGTGGCGGTAATGGTGACGGACTCACCATGAATACCCAGGCATTTGCCAAAGCCATCAGCAAACTGAACAAGATGGGCGGTGGTCATCTCAATGTGCCTGCAGGTATCTACCTTACCGGTCTCATCTCACTGAAGGACAATATTGACCTGCATCTGGAAAAGAATGCCATCATCGTTCTTTCTGAAGACAAGAACGACCATTTCAAGATAGACAAGACCACAGGAAAGAAAGAAAGCCGTGCTACTCCAGCCATCAATGCCAGCAAGAGAAAAAACATCTCCATCACAGGCGAGGGCACCATTGACGGAAACGGCGAATGGTGGAGACCGGTAAAGCGCAGTAAGGTTAGTGACGTAGAATGGAAAGAATTCCAGGCTATGGGCGGAACACTAAATGAGAAGGGTGACATCTGGTATCCTTTCAACCTGAAGCACGAACCTAATGTGGCTGAGAATATGGACGAACAGGAGAAAACCCGAACACACATGATCAGATTCACCAGTTGCGAGAATGTGCTCGTACAGGGTGTTACACTTCTGAATAGTCCTAAATTCCATATCATCCCTACCCGATGCAAGAATGTGATTATCGACGGAATCACCGTAAAATGTCCATGGAATGCCCAGAACGGTGATGCGATTGATATCTCCAGCTGTAAGGATGTACTCATCGTAAACAATGTGATTGATGCAGGTGATGATGGTATCTGCATGAAGGGTGGTGCCGGCGCAGCAGGTGTGGCAGCAGGTCCTTGTGAAAACATCAACATTCAGGACAACACCGTATACCATGCCCATGGAGGTTTTGTTATCGGCAGCGAGTTCTCTGGCGGCATGAAGAATATTGTTGTTCGCAACAATACTTTCCAGGGAACAGATACCGGGTTGCGTTTTAAGAGTGCTGTGAAGAGAGGCGGAACATCAGAAAACATCTATATCGACCATATCTATATGACCGATATCAAAGATGCAGCCATCACCTTCGAGACTACCTATTTTGACAACCATGTAGGTGCCAAGAAACAGACCGCTCCTGTAAAACAGGAATTCCTGCCAAACTTTCAGGATATCCACATGAGCAACATCTACGTACGAGGTTGCGAAACAGGTATTGAAGCACATGGTGCAGAAGGTATGGTACACGATATCACCATCAAGAACTCCAATATCTTCTACACCAAGGAAGCCAAGAATATCGATGCTGCCTGCAAAATTCTGTTGGAAAACGTACGTTTTGAAAGTTTCGCAAAGTAAATTTTCTACTCAACATTCAAGAAGTCTACTTGACAACAGTAAGCGTATGATCGCAAACCATGAAATGAATATCAAGACCCTCATAAGGCATTCCATAAACCTTATGAGGGTTTTTCTGGTAATGCGGACGGGGATCTTGAGCAAGTACATCTTTCAAAACCTCTATTTTTTCTGCAGCCAATCCCTGCTGAAGCAAATGCCATTCCACTTCTTCCGAAATCACAACATCAAGTTTCTGCCATTTTCGGTTATCAACGAAACCGCTCCTGGCATCAGGATGTGAATCGGCATAAACAACATACGGCTTAATGTCAAAAATCGGCGTCTTATCCATGAGATCTGCTCCTTTTACATGAATGACCGGACCACGAGGAGTTTCCCAATCGATATGAGAGATTCTTACTGATGAAAGACCTATATTATTGGGACGAAACGGACTGCGGGTAGCAAAGACACCCACCTTCTCATTACCCCCCAATACCGGAGGACGAACCACAGGACTATTGGCTTTGTGCTTATTGGCTGAAAATTCCCAAATCAACCAAAGAAAATCAAATCCCTCCATACCGCGCAGCGCATCAGGGTTGCGGAATTCGGGTTCAAAAACAATCTGTCCTTCCAATTCAGAAACCAATCCAGCCTGTTTGGGAATACCAAACTTGCTACTGAAAGGAGAACGAAAATATGCAATTGGTTTTATCTCCATATTTACTAATTATTACACCTTATTATATATAGGACGAAAAAAGCCATGAATTATTTTGCCGTATGCGCAAAATAATGTATCTTTGCAGACAAAATAAAAAACAAAAGCAATGAAAATACAAAGACCATCGTATGAAATCTGGTTGCAGAAACCAGGCGAGCTCGGCATCTACCAGCAGATAGAACGAGCCGGAAGAGTATGTTATAAAAGTGAGAATAACACCACTGAGGAATCTGCCAAGCCTTTCGTGGAGCGTATGATGCAGAGTGAACACTTTGCCATGTTGGAGCATGGAACCGTGTATCTGGTATGCAACCATGGAGAGTTACCACTCTATACCCACAACAAGTTCTCACGTCTGAATACCATAGACGGCAAAGACTACATCACAACCAATCTCCGTGTATTGGCAGAAAACAAGGCGATGGATGATCTGAAATACCTCAGCAGCTATGAAGAAGGTAAGCACGAATTGCGTATTACCGTTCATTTTACAACTCAGATTTCCATCACCCGAGAATATAACCGTCATCGTGCCAACTCTATGGCAGAGCAGAGTACCCGTTACTGCAACTATTCGAAGAATAAGTTTGATAACGAGATTACCATCAATCTGCCTACGTGGGTAGAAACAGAAGGTTTCGACGGTTCACAGGATCCCAGCGACTACCGCATAGAAGATATGTGTACAGACATCGCTGAAGGAAGAGCAGCGGAATGGGACAAGCTCACAACTTGGATTTTCGCCAATCAGGCTGCCGAATATGCCTACATGAAACTGATAGAGGCAGGTTGCAAACCACAGGAAGCACGTGCCATCCTGCCATTGGACTGCAACACCGAACTGGTTCATACCGCTTTCGTGAGTGACTGGAAACATTTCTTCGACCTTCGCGCATTAGGTACTACCGGTGCTCCTCATCCAGATGCAAAGATTTTAGCCTTGCCACTGATGGAAGAGTTCAAGCAGAAAGGTTACCTCTAAGGCTTAAAAAAGATTAAAGCACCCTCTCAAAATACAGATTTTCTGTTCTTTTTACATAACGAATAGATTTATTTCGTATTTTTGCGGTGTGTTTTTCATAGTATTAGATTTAAGGTTATCAAGATTGGGGCTACGGCGGTAGCCCTTTTTTGTTATCTTTTTCGGTCACATCTTCCTGTTTTTTGCCATTTTTGCCAGTTATTTTGCCAGAAAACGCTTTTTTTTGAAGAAAAACGAAAAAAAGTTGGAGAAAAATTTGGTGGAACCAGAAAATAGTAGTACCTTTGCAACCGCTTAAGAAAACCAAGCTATAGTCATCCAGACCGAATTTGGAGAGATGGTAGAGTGGTCGATTACAACGGTCTTGAAAACCGTCGTACCGAGAGGTACCGGGGGTTCGAATCCCTCTCTCTCCGCAAGAGCCTTCTGAAAGAAATTTCAGAAGGCTTTTTT